>JAPOOH010000023.1 GCA_026713505.1 Chloroflexota bacterium
CGCCCTCCTGCATCCGGAAGCGCTCCCCCTCCTGCACCGTGAAGGCGCCCTCGCCCTCGATGACGAAGCGGATGGCGGCTGCGGTATGACGGTGCGCCTCAGCGATCTCGCCGGGCCAGACGATCTGGACGGCGGCGGACATCGTCTTGGTCGCGCCGGCCAGCGGGTTCTTCAGGCCGGGGTTGCGCATGGTAAGCGCGCGGCGGAACCCCTGCCCTTTCAGGCTCTCCAGCTCACCGGCATGTATCGCGAGTTCGCGCATCCGGTCCCAGCGCCACACGTGCGGCTCCAGCTTCGGGCGCTCCGGCGGGTTCGCGTGCATCACCCACAGGGGGTTGATGTTCTCGTCGTCCAACTCCTGGTGGTAAGCCCGCTCGGTCTCCGGCATCGTCCAGGTCATGGTGGTCCTCCTCTTACTCTCTCGCCTGCGCTCTTGCGGACAGTTCGCCTACCTGACTGATGTTGATCGTAACGAGGTCGCCGGGCCCGACCGGGCCGACACCCTCCGGCGTTCCCGTGAATACGAGGTCTCCCGGTTCCATGCGGGCCACCCAGGACATGTTCGCTATCTGGTTCTTGCAGTCCACGATCATGTCGCTTGTGAACGCGTGCTGGCGCAACTCCTCATTCACCCAGAGGTTGATCTCCAGGTCCTGCGGGTCCGGCACTTCGTCCGCCGTGACGATGCATGTGCCGATGGGCGCAAATGTGTCGAACGACTTGCGCTTGCTCCGGTCCTCCGGCCCGCGCACGGTGATGTCCAGTCCGCAGGTGTAGCCGAATACGTGGGAGAGCGCCTCATCCAACGGGATCATGCTGCCGCCTTTACCGATCACCATCACGAGCTCCGACTCGTGGTGGATCACCCGGTCCGAGTACGGCAGCAGGATGGGATCGTTCGGGCCGGAGACGGCGCTGGACGCCTTCAGGAACATTCCCTGGTCCGACGGCACCTGCGGCGCCGTGCCGCTCCACGGGCTGTCCTGCATCTCGTCATGGTGCGCCTTGTAGTTCACCGGCTGCGCGTACACCTTGCGGGGCGCCGGAACCGGGGGCAGCAGACTCACCGCATCGAGCGACACGCCGCTCTCCGACGCCGCCATCGCCTCCATCTGTGGACGGAGGCTGTCCCACCGCTCGATGAGGAGCAGCATACGGAGAGGCTTGAACTCGTCCGGCAACTCCGGCACGAGGCCGGTCACGTCTACGACGTCGTCGCTGCCGTTCAGCACGCCTATCCGGTAATCGTCGAACCTCACGATGCGCATGCGCATCCTCCTGTTCGCCTGTCCAGCATGACGCTAACACCTGCTCAGAGGCGGGGTCAACGCGCCTGGGCGCGTCGATGACGCACCGCTGCCCGAGGCGGGTCAGTGCAGCGGCGAGAACGAAGCCGGGACCATGTGGCGGACAAGCTGATGCACGGCACTGGCGTCGGTGTGTGGAGGCCAGATCCCTTCCTTCAGATAGATGCCACGGAGCTCGTCCCGGTGCGCCCAGTCCTTGTACGGCCACAGCTGGTAGAAACGGTTGAGCTGCCCCAGATCGCTCATGAAGAAGCAGCCGGGGTAGAGCTCCAACCGTTTCGAGGCCTGCTCGCTGAACTGCTGCATGACGGAACGGATCGTGCCTGAAGGGAAGGTATACATCCGCAATTCGTACAGGTTGCCCCACTCGCGCGGACCGTCCAGCGGATCGTTCACCGGCGACGCTGCGAGGATGTCGCTCTCCATCGAGACGGCAAACTCGGTGATGTCCGGGGGCCAGATGCCGTCCGCTATGGCCTTCGCGCGCACGTCCGCGCGCTGCTGCAGTGACTCGTACGTCCACAGGTGCACGATCTGGTTGAGCGGGCCGATGTCCGTGTGCCAGAAGCCGATCATCGGCGAGAGCTTCATGCGCGCTTCTATCTTCTCGGCGAAGCGACGCTCGACTTCAGGCACTGAGTTGGCCGTGAGGTTGTAGGTCCGCAGTTCGTAGATCATTCGGGGCTCCTCCAGGGTAAGGTCGGCGTGAGTGTAGCGCAGCACGGCGCTCCGCGCCCGCTCCGCCCCCCGCGCTGAGGTGAGGGGTTCGCATCGCACCTGCTTCCGGCGCCTCCCGGCGACCGCGCCCCTCTGGTGGACTGGAGAATTACCCCTCCTGAGGCGCGATGCGGCGAAATTCCCTCAAAACTCGGCTTCAAGGGACTTGTAGACCACCCTTTCAGTAGGAAAGCATTGCATTGTATCGATACCGCAGCCCGCAGGCTGCTGCAGCAGAAGGAGGAAAGCATGCAGGCATACTGCGTCAAGTGCCGGGACAAGCGTGACATGAACGGCCCGCGCGACGAGACGACTAAGAACGGCAAGCCGATCATCAAGGGCACGTGTCCCACCTGCGGCACGGGCCTCAACATCATCGGCAAGACCATGGCCGAGATGAGCTAGACCCATCCAGTCCAGCGGAAAGGCCCGGCGCACCATCGCCGGGCTTTCCCGTTGACCTCAGTACATCACGTCCCCACCGGAGACGGAGACCGCCAGGCCCGTCAGGTAGTCCGACTCAGCGGACGACAGGAACGCGGCCATTCGCGCGATGTCTTCCGTCTCCGTGATGCGGCCCAGCGGGTTCGCCCGCGTGCGGTCAGCCACCATCCCCTGCAGTTGCTCCTCAGCCGTCGTTCCCGACGGCTTGATGGCGTCAGCGATGAACGCGGCGCGCTCCGTCTCCGCGAGGCCCGGACAGATGGCGTTGACGTTCACCCCGTGCGGGCCCAGTTCGTGCGCGACAGACTGCGTGAATCCCACCAGCGCGAACTTGGACGCTGTGTACGCGGCGTAGCGCGGCATCCCCCGCTTCCCTGCCGTCGACGCGATGATGATGATCTTCCCCCCGCCTCCCCGCTCGATCATGTGACGCGCCACCGCGCGCGTGCAGAGAAACGTGCCGCGGACGTTCACCCGCTGCACCTCGTCGAACGCCTCCTCCGTCAACTCCACCAACGGCACGCGGTCCGGCCCCGGACGCGACCCTGCGTTGTTCACCAGGATGTCGATCCGCCCGAAACGTTCCAGTGTCTCCTGCACCATGCGTTCGACCGACGTGCTGTCCGACACGTCGCCCACGAGCGCAAGCGAGTTGCTGCCAGCCGCCGCTATCTCCGCCGCAACCGATTCCAGCCCCTGCCAGCCGCCCGAGCTGCCGTAAGGGTTCAGCACAACGTCGTTCACGGCGAGGTCCGCGCCCTCCCGGGCCAGGCGGTTGGCGATGGCCCGTCCGAATCCGCGCTCGCCGCCCGCTCCGGTTACCAGCGCCACCTTGCCCGTGAGGTCGTACATCGTCATGCCATCCCGTAGAAGCGTTGAGCGTTCAGTCCCGCGACTTTTGCGCGCTGGTCCGGCGTCATGTCCTCACGCGCCAGCAGATGCTGGATGTTCTCCGGGAATTCGGCGTCCCAGTGCGGGAAGTCGGACGCGAACATGATGATGTCCTCGCCAAGGATGCGCATCGTCTCGGGCAGCATCCGCTCTTCAGCCTCGCAGGAGATGTAGATGTTGCCGGAGGACAGGTACTCGCTGGGGTACCTGGTCAGCAGCGGCGAGTCTACGTGGCCGCGGAAGTGGTAGCGCTCGTCCATGCGGTCGAGCATGTACACCGTCCAGCCGCAGCCCGCTTCGAGAAAGGCGAGCCTCAGGTCCGGGAACTTCTCCGGCACGCCTGAGAGGACGATGCTCACGAACTGCTTCATCTGCGTGAAGGCGTGTCCGAGCGAGTGCACCTGCGACAGATTGTCGAACAGGAACTCGTCGTAGGAGCCGGTGATGCGGCCGCTGCCGTGCACGGTGAGCGGCACTCCGAGACGCTGCGCCTCCTCGTAGATCACGTCGAACTGGGGCTTTCCGAACTGGTACGGCCCTTCCGGCAGCATCCCGCCGAGCATGCCCAGGTCATTGACGGCGCGGCGCAGCTCCTCAGCGGCGGCAGACGGGTCCTGCACCGGGAGCAGCGCGACGCCCTTGAACCGGGAGTCCGCCTGCAGGTAAGTGTCGAACAGCCAGTTGTTGTAGGCGCGGGAGCGCACGACGGCAAAGTCCGGTTCCATGAGCCAGCCTGCGCCGAGACTCCCCGTGGGGTAGAGGACAGAAGCCGAGAGTCCGCCGCGGTCCAACGCGTCCAGCCATACCCCGGTGTCCACCTGTCGCGTCCCGAGGCGCCCACCGAGTGTGTTGTCGAACCCGTCCCGGGGGGAGTTCGCGCTCAGGCGCGGCCTCTCGTTGTAGGGCTCGGGCAGGTAGCGGCGAATGTCGTCGTCCGAGTCGCGCACGTGCCCATCGGCGTCTATACAGAGGGTTGCCGTTGTCGTCATGCCCGGTCTCCTGTTCCATTTCATGTGGTTGGCGAGGCGCAGCATAGGCCGCCGGGGCAAACACGGCAACTTGCCGCGTTGCGTCAGCTTGTGAACAGAAATCACGTATCGACATTCCAACGATTGACCGGACGCTTGCGCAAGAGGTAAAGTGCGCCGCAACAATCGCTGGCACCCACCGAACCGCTGGGCAGGCGGCTCGGTGGGACGTGTCTGGAATCAGGGAGGAATTGATGCGTATCCACCGACTCCTGGCCCTCGGCGCAGTCGCCGTGGTCCTGGCCCTCTTTGCGGCGTGCGGGAGCGAAGAGCCCACGGCCACCCCAACGTCCGCTCCTCAAGCGATGGCCGATGATCCCACCCCCACGCCCGAAACGATGATGGAGGACGCGGCCACTCCCACGCCCGAGGCGATGATGGAGGACGCGGCCACTCCCACGCCCGGCGCGATGATGGCGGAACCGACGGCCACTCCCACGCCGCGGCCGACGCCCACGCCCGTGCCGCCCCCCGCCGGCTTCGACGCGGAGGACTACTTCGGTGGCAAGACCATCAAGATCATCACGGGAGCCAGCCCCGGAGGCGGGTACGACACCTTCGGCAGGCTCCGGGCGGCAGCCGCTGAGCGGTACTTCCCGGACAGCACGCGCTTCATCATTCAGAACCTCCCCGGCGCCGGACAGCTGCGCGGACTGCGAGCCGTCCTCGACTCGAAGCCCGACGGCTACACCATAGGCCCGACGCACTCTCGCTGGTTCGCCCGCCAGGTGCTCATAGGCGACATCGAAGGATTCGACATCGACGGCATCCACATCCTCGGCTCGCCAACGTTCACCATCGGCGAGGACGGTTTCTGTCTGGACAGGGACTTCGCCTCCTCCTGGCAGGAGGTGCTGGACAGGGACCTCACGATCAGGGTCGGCTCCGCGGGACCGGGCAACGAGCCCGCCATTGAGTTCATGATCCAGAACGGCGCGCCGTTCAAGATGATCTACGGCTACGGCGGTTCGTCCGAGATCATGGCAGCGTTCGACCGCGGCGAGGTGGACGGCACGAACCGGTGCAGCCCCGGCACGGCGGGCCGCCTCTACCCCGAATGGATAGACCAGGGCCGCCTCGTTCCCATCTACTACGAGAAGAAGACATTCAACGACGAATGGCTGGACAATCTTGGGCGCACCGAGCCGCTGCCTTCGTTCCGCGACCTCCCGGGCCTCACCTTCAACCCGGCTCAGGCGGAGGCTCTGGAGTTGAACCTGCTGGTCACGGAGATCTCCCGTGTATTCTTCCTGCCTCCCGGAGTGCCGGACGACGTGATCCAGTACTGGCAGTCGGTGTTCGACCAGTTGATGGAGGACCGGCAGTTCAGGGAGTCGGTCGAGATCGCCGGGTACGCGGACGACTTCGGTTACGGCAGAGGCGAGGACATCCTCGATATCGTCAACCGCGTGCGGAACGCCAGCGACGAGACGCGCGCGATAGCATTGGAGCTGAGCGGCGTCGAAGGCCTCGTCGTGAACTAGAGCGCACACAAGTGCCGGTGCGGGCGGCATGCCCGCACCGGCACGCATGCCGTGAGGCTAACCAGCAGAAAGGACGTGCCGCCTCATGTGGGAAGCAGCCATCAGCGCGGCCCAGCACCTGTTCAGCCCAGGCCCGCTCATCGCATTCGCGATCATCACCCCCATCGCGCTCTTCAACGGCGTGATGATCGCGGGCGGCGTTCCCGTTTTCATCCTGCTGCTGAGCTTCGCGTCGCAGCTTGACCCATTCATTGCCCTGCCTGCCGCCGTCTTCTACGCCGCCGCGAACGACGCGACCGAGCCGATACCGTCCATCCTGATCGGCGTGCCCGGCTCACGAGGGTCCCAGGCGACGATCATCGACGGCTACCCGATGTCGCGCCAGGGACGCGCCGGAGAGGCGCTGGGCGCGGTCTACGTCGCCTCACTCATCGGCGGCATCCTCGGAGCGGCGATGCTCATGGCCGTCCTGCCCGTGGCCCGCGAAGTGCTGAAACTCTTCGGTGCGGCGGAGTTCTTCCTGCTGTCGCTCCTCGGTATCGCAACGGTTGCGCTGCTGAGCTCAGGCGCCATGGTGAAGGGACTGCTCACGGCGGCCTTCGGACTCGCCATAGCTCTTATCGGGTTCTCCCCTATCGGGGGCGTGGTCCGCGCGAACATGGGCATCGGCTACCTGTGGGACGGCCTCCCGCTCGTGCCGATGCTGCTGGGACTGTTCGCTATCCCGGAGCTGGCCAACCTGGTCGTGAGCAACACCACAATCGCGACGGAGCGGCTGGACGAGGTGCTCTCCGGCTCCGGCGAGGGAGTGAAGAAGGGCATGAAGGAGGCGACGCGCCACAAGTGGCTGATCACGCGCTCCTCGCTCATCGGCGCTTTCGTCGGGATGATGCCGGGCCTCGGGGCAGTGCCCGCGCACTGGATCGCCTACGCACAGGCGCGCCAGACCGAAGCGGGCGCGATGGAGTCCTTCGGCACGGGAGA
>JAPOOH010000024.1 GCA_026713505.1 Chloroflexota bacterium
GTCGGCAGCCGGCGTGTGCCCATTGGTGTTCTGGGCCCTCGCCTTCTTGGGTTGCACCTTCGGCAGCTTCTCGAAGTCCTCCCACGTCCGCTCGCGGAACGCGCTCATGGATATGACCACGTCGTCCTCGGCGAGCTTCGTCATCACCTTGACCCCTTGAGTAATGCGTCCCAGGGTGCGGATGTCTGCGAGTGACGTGCGGTAGACCATCGCGTTGCGGGAGCCGACGATGATCTCCTCATCGTCGGAGCCGGTTACGACTGCGCCCGCGATAGGGCCGGTCTTCTCCGTTATCTTCATGGCGTAGACGCCCTGTGCGTTGCGACCCGTGGTGCGGAACGTCTCCACAGAGGTACGCTTCCCGTACCCTCGCTCGCTCATGATGAGCAGGCCTGCGTCGGGGGTGACAACTTCCATAGCGACAAGCTCGTCGTCGTCCAGCAGGCGCATGCCGCCCACGCCGCCTGTGCTGCGTCCCTGGCGCTCGGTCACCGCATCCAAGCTGAATTGCACACCCTTGCCGTTGCGAGAAATGAGCACGGAGGTCATGCCCTCTTCAGCGAGGCGTGCCGTGAGCAGGCTATCGTCTTTCTCCAGGTCGAACGCCGCCAGTCCCACGCGGCGGATATTCTGGAACTTGTCCAGGTGCATTTTCTTCACCTTCCCCTTGCGGGTAGCCATGAAGATGAAGAGGTCGGCCAGCGGGTCCGGGATGGCAACGACTGCGGTGACGGTCTCCGCGTTCGGGTTGATCGCCTCGAGCAGGTTCTGGATGGGTGTGCCGCGGGTCTGGCGGGACGAGTCCTCACCCACTTCGAAGACGCGCTTGCGATAGACGCGGCCCTTGTCCGTAAAGAAGAGCAACCAGTCGTGCGTGTCCGCGACCACCAACTGCTGTACAGCGTCGCCCTCGCGCCGCTCCTGGCCACGCACCCCCTTGCCGCCACGGCGTTGCAAGCGGTACAGCGAGATGGGCAGGCGCTTGATGTAGCCGCGGTCACTGAGCGTGATCACGACGTCCGCATGAGGGGTCAGCTCTTCCTGGGACTGATCGCGCGCTTCCTCATCAGATATGGCAGTGCGACGGTCGTTGCCGAACGTCTTGCGCAACTCGGCCGTCTCCGTCTTGATCACAGCCAGCACCTTGGCCGGGTCGGAGAGCAAGTCCTGCAGCTCCGCGATGCGCCTCATCAACTCCTGGTATTCGTTCTCAATGCGTTCGCGCTCCAGCGCGGCCAGACGCCGCAGCTGCATCTCCAGGATCGCCTGCGCCTGTGCCTCCGTCAGACCGAATTGCTGCATCAGGCCGTTGCGCGCCTCTTCGGCGTCGGCGGACGCGCGGATGAGCGCTATCACTGCGTCCAGGTTCTCGAGGGCGATCCGCAGGCCTTCCAGGATGTGCGCCCGATCCCGAGCCCGCGTCAGGTCGTACTCCGCCCTGCGACGGATGACCTCCCTTCGGAAGTCGATGAAGCGGTTCAGCGCGGAGCGTAGGGTCAAAACGCGTGGCTGGCCGTCCACCAGCGCGACCATGTTCACATGGAACGCGTTCTGCATGGACGTGTGCTGGTAGAGGTTGTTGAGCACCACGCCCGCGGCGGCGTTGCGCTGCAACTCGACCACCATGCGCATGCCTTCGCGGTCGGACTCGTCGCGCACCTCGGCGATGCCGTCTATCTTCTTCTCCTTGGCGAGCGTTGCGATCTTCTCAACGAGCGCCGCCTTGTTAACCTGGTACGGCAGTTCCGTGACAACGATGCGCTGGCGCGCGCCCTTCTCTGCCTCCTCCATTACCGCCTTCGCGCGCACCATGACGCGCCCGTGACCCGTCTGGTAGGCATCCTGGATGCCCTCCCGTCCCATGATGGTCGCAGCAGTCGGGAAGTCCGGCCCCTTCACGAAGTTCATCAAGTCTTCGGGGGTCGCATCGGGGTTGTCCAGCAGGTGTTCGAGCGCGTCGCAGACTTCGCGCAGGTTGTGCGGAGGGATGTTCGTGGCCATGCCGACCGCGATGCCGGAAGCGCCGTTGACCAGCAGGTTCGGTAGGCA
>JAPOOH010000025.1 GCA_026713505.1 Chloroflexota bacterium
AGTTCATAGATCAGCGTTGAGTAGACGAAGAAGCCGATGGGCAGCCCCAGCAGGTACTCGATCTCGAACCCGGACAGGATGCGCAGCAGTTGGAGCGAGAAGACCAGCACCATGGGCGAGATCATGAGGGGGAGGGTGATGCGGACCATGGTTGAAAAATTGCCGGCGCCGCCCACACGGGCCTGCTCCTCCAGCCGGGAGTCCATATTTCGGAACGCAGGCGTCAGCAGCATGACCTTGGTGGAGATCCCGTTGGCCATCAGGTGCGCCCATATGATCCCCGGCACGCTGAAAATGTTGAACGGCCCCTCATCTACGAAGGGGAGGAATTCCAACACCTTGTTCAGGAGGCCGATGGACGGGTCCATCAGCATGATCCAGGAGAGCGTGGTGGCGAGTCCCGGCATCATGAACGATACCCAGAACACGACCTCCAGGGTGTTGCTGAACGGGATATTGGTGCGCGCGAGGACCCAGGCGATGCCCGTGGCGATCGGGAAGCTGACGGCCACCACGAAGAACCAGACCATCAGGGTGTTGCCCAAAGCCCGGAGCAGGCGGGGTTCCTCCCACGCCACCATCCAGTTGGCCAGGCCCCACTCCCGCTCTCCGAACCAGATGTACTGGGCTGTGTTGAAGCTCAGGCCGAGTATGAGGATGATCGGGTAGATGAGGAAGAAGCCCAGCACCACCAGGAGCACGGCCATGAAGTACGTGCTCCGTCGGGGGCGGAAGCCCCCGACAGCAGCGATCGCTCGTGCGGCAGCTACGCTTGCCATCTACCCGATCCCCTCCTGATTCTCTATCAGTTGATGCCCTGTATCTCCTCGTATATCCCCTGGGCGTACTCGTAGATCTCGATCGCCTCGATGTGCTCCTGCGGGTTGCACTCGATGCAGAGCTCGTAGATCACGCCCGGCTCCCGGCGCTGGTCCGGGTCGGTCTTTCCGGGAGGCACGTCGTTGCGGAGGCTGGGCCTCGGGTACCTGTTATCCCGGACGTTCGCGAGCTCGTTGTTCGCCGTCTGCCCTTCAACCGAGAGGAGCCAGTTCAGCGCAAGCTGCGTGGCGTTCGGGTGAGGCGGGTTGATGGGGGAGCTGATCTGCATCGCGGACGAGCCGCCGCTCAGGAACGGCTGCTGGTCGGGGCCTGCCTCCATCGCGAACTCCGCTGTTGGCAGACCGGACTCGCTCAGTTCGTCGAGGCACGTCACCACGTTGGATCCGAGGAATGTCCATGCGTACTTACCCTGGGCGACGAAGTCGCACGCCCGCCGGTTGTCCGACTCCCAGTCAGGCTCCAGCAGCGTCATGAAGTCCTTGAGGAACTCCCGGCCCAGGGACGGGTGCTTCACGATGGTGTAGTAGTTCCCACCGCCGGCCGTTGAATACGGAGGCGGGGCCATCATCAGGACGTTGCCGGCGTACTTCTCGACGAACCACGGGGCCGTGAAGTCGCGGTCGACCTCGATCCGCGCGACATCTTCTTCAGGGACCAGGTCCGTGTTGTAGCCGGCAGTGATGATGCTGTCACGGTTCACTATGGCCGCGTACCCGATCACGTACTTCTCGCTCACGTCAGCCCAGAGGTACTGGTTGTTGTACCAGAGCGACAGGTCGGTCACCTCGGGGTGGATGAACAGGGGCTCCAACTCCCGCAGACCACTGGCGTCTATCACCTGGTTCTGCTTGAGGATGTCCATCATAAACAGGTCGACCTCATAGACTTCGGCCGACTGCTCGGCCAACAGGCGCTGAACGACCTCGTTGCTCGTGCCGGTAGTGATGAGGACCTCGATACCGTACTTCTCCTGGAAGACGTCCCACACCGGCCTGCTGTCACGCGCGCCGGAGCCTCCGGCAGCAATGACCAATCTTCCCTCTTCCTGGGCCGCCTCGATGAGCGAAGCCCACTCCGACTGGAACTGTTCATCCTCCGTCGGCGTGGCGGTGGGCTCTGCCTGCGGCGCCGACGTGGGCGTGGGCACAGGCGTAGCCGTGGGGTCAGAGCCGCACGCAACGGCCATCAGCGCCGCCACGACGGCCAGGGCCGCGAGAGCGGTAAGCCGAGCTATCCGATCGGTGAGTTTCATGTCGTTCCTCCCTGATCTGTGTTACGGACCGACCATGCGTCCGCTTGCCGCGCGCAGCCCAACTCGTCCCCGGCTCGCGCGCTCCGAGACGTGGGAATCCTAGCGGGCCTGCATCCGAAAATCAACGCCGGGGCAAGATGAAGGTGAATGCCTGCTCAGAGCCGGAGGCCAAAATCTCTGTATTTCGCTGTTGTAACAAAAAAGGAATACGGATTACGCCCAAATATGCCACAGCGCCCTGGACGGCGATTGACAAGCCGTGAGGCCCATCGTACCTTCCGAGCGCGGAGAGGACGGCGCTACCCCTCGCAGGGACCGGCGCCGTCCAGGACGGGAGCGTCCCGTTTCCCGCTTCCGCCCGCCTGCCCCAGGTATCACACGACGCCCCGCATTCTCGAAGGGACGCCCCTTCGCCGCCACTGAAGAGAGCGGACGCCGCAGGAGGACCCATGACCACCGAATCGGCCATTCCCGAGGTTATCGACTTCTGGCGCAACCACGCCTACGACGGTTGGCTGGCCAAGCAGGACGTGCCTGTCCACCGCGGCTACTACGTTGAGGACGCGCGGGCACTCGAGCGCGGGTGGTGGTCGCTGCGCGGGTGCCCCGCCGCCGTCATCAGCCTGGAAGGCAACCGCGGCATCGAGCACCTCCACGTGCTGGAGATACCGCCGGGAGAGACGATCCCGCCCTTCCGCATGGCCCTGGAAGAGATCATCTACGTCTTCGAAGGCAACGGCATCGCCAGCGTCTGGGCCGAGGGCCAGCCCAAGGTCACCTTCGAGTGGCAGAAGCACAGCTTCTTCCGCATCCCCGTCAACTACTACTACGAGTTGAGCAACGCGCGAGGCGACCAGCCGGCGATAACGTTCCACGTAAACCTGCTGCCGATGGCGATGGGCACGAACCCCAGCGAGGACTGCTTCTTCAACAATCCCTACGTGGACGTGAGCCAGCTCTACGGGAACGAGGCGAAGTTCTACTCAGCGGCGGCCCGCCCCGTCCGCCTGTCCGGGCAGGCGAGCTTCTCGTCCGGCGCCAGGGCGATGCAGCATGCGGCGAACCCCGGGGCAGTCACTCCGGCAACGGAGGCCGCGTCCTCCCCGACAGGCCCCATGCGGTGGTACGGAAACTTCTTCCCGGACCTGTCCGTGTGGGACAAGCTGGAGGTGTACGGGGGCGCGGGGCGCCTCACCTACGGAGGCGGCATATTCTTCCCGGGCTCAGCGTTCAGCACCGGCCTGATGGTCCTGCCTTCACGAAGGTACCGAGCGGGCCATCGCCACGCTGCCGGCGTCACCATCGTCGGCATCCAGGAGGCGGAGGGCTTCGTCCTCATGTGGCGCGAAGGCGGCGACTACCTGGTCGCGCCGTGGAGAGAAGGGGCCGTGTTCGTGCCGCCGTACCACTGGTACCACATGCACTTCAATACGGGGGCGGTCGAGAACAGGCAGCTCCGCATCCGCGCGCCGCGGCCCGGAGCGAACCCCACCGCCGACCTCGAACGCGTCATCCCGTTCACGAAGCAGGACCCCTGGATCCGGCAGAAATTCGAGGAGGAGCTGGCAAACAACGGCCTGACCTCGCTTATGCCGGAGGAGGGCTACACCAACCCGGACTTCGAATGGGACGCGGAGTGGTTGAAGGATGACTAACGCCCTGTCCGGGCGTCATTTGACAGTACCAGAGCGCAGGGGTACCGTCCGAACGAGCGGTGGTCGCTGCGCCCTCACGGAGGCCTTGGCATCCTCCCAGGCGCGGCGTCCGCAGGAGGAGGTCCAATGACCACGGAAGCAGCTCTTCCCGAAGTGATCGACTTCTGGCGCAACCACGCCTACGACGGTTGGCTGGCCAAGCAGGACGTCCCTATCCACACCGGCTACTACATCGAGGACGCCCGGACGCTCGAGCGCGGGTGGTGGTCGCTACGCGGATGCCCCGGCGCCATCATCAGTCTCGAGGGTCACCGCGGTGTCGAGCACGTTCACGTGCTGGAGATACCCCCGGGAGAGACGATCCCGCCGTTCCGCATGGCGCTGGAAGAGGTGATCTACGTCTTCGAGGGCAACGGCATCGCCAACGTCTGGGCCGAGGGCCAGCCGAAGATCACTTTCGAGTGGCAGAAGCACAGCCTGTTCCGCATCCCCGTCAACTACAACTACGAGTTGAGCAACGCCAGGGGGGACCAGTCCGCGATCACGCTTCACGTGAACCTGCTGCCTATGGCCATGGGCACGAACCCCAGCGAGGACTACTTCTTCAACAACCCCTACCAGGACCTCGGCCAGCTCTACGGCAACCAGGCGAAGTTCTACTCGGCGGCGGCGCAGCCCGTGCGTCTCTCCGGGTCGGCGAGCTTCTCGTCGGGGGCCCGGTCGATGGGCTACGAGCCAGGCGCCGGAACAGGCACGCTGGCGGAAGACTCCCGCTCCTCCGGGGGCAGCAGCATGCGCTGGTACGGCAATTTCTTCCCGGACCTTTCGGTGTGGGACAAGCTGGAGGTCGGCGGAGGCGCGGGACGGCTCTCCTACCGGGGCGGCATCTTCTTCCCGGGGTCGGCGTTCAGCACCAGCCTCATGGTGCTCCCCTCGCGCAGGTACCGAGCGGCCCATCGCCACGCGGCGGGCGTCACCATTGTCGGCATACAGGAGGCCGACGGCTTCGTCCTGATGTGGCCGGAGGGCGGCGACTACCTCGTCGCGCCGTGGAAGGAAGGGGCAGTGTTCGTTCCGCCCTACCACTGGTACCACATGCACATGAACGCAGGGCCGGTCGAGAACAGGCAGCTCCGCATCCGCGCGCCGCGGCCCGGAGCCAACCCCTCCGCGGACCCCCGGCGGACGATCCCCTTCTTCGAGCAGGACCCATGGATCCGGCAGAAGTTCGAGGAGGAGCTTGCCAAGCGGGGCCTGACCTCGCTGATGCCTGACGAGGCGTACACGAACCCGGACTTCGAGTGGGACGCAGAGTGGCTGAAGGAGGATTGACCTCCTCCCCAACGAGAGGACCGGACAGACGAGCAGAAGGAGGACGACATGCTGAGTGTTGAGCAGACGGAGATGCTGACGAAGGTCGGCCCCGGCACGCCGATGGGCGAACTGCTGCGCAGGTATTGGACGCCCATCCTCCTGCACGAGGAGCTGCCGGAGCCCGACTGCCCGCCCGTGCGTGTCCGCATCTTCTGCGAGGACCTCATCGCGTTCCGTGACAGCCAGGGCAGGCTCGGCCTCATGGAGGAGCTCTGCGCCCACCGGCAGACCAGCCTCTTCTTCGGGCGCAACGAAGAGGGCGGCCTCCGCTGTGCCTATCACGGCTGGAAGTACGACGTGTCCGGGAACTGCATAGACATGCCGACCGAGTCGCCGGAGAGCAACTTCAAGCACAAGGTCAAACTGCAGTCCTATGAGATACGGGACGGCGGCGGGATCATCTGGGCATATCTCGGCCCCAAAGAGTTCATGCCGCCCGAGCTACCGAAGTTCCGGTTCATGGACGTGCCGGAGGAGCACCGGCTCCATACCAAATACCTGCGGGAGTGCAACTTCGCCCAGGCCATCGACGGCGGTATCGACTCGGTGCACACCAACTTCCTGCACGCCGGTCTGGACCGCTACCGGAAGACCGACGTCTACAAGGAGCGCATCAAGGACACCACGGACCTTGACCTCCTCTACCGGACGGCGGACGACGCTCCGAAGTTCATGACCAAGCGGACGGGCTACGGCCTGCTGGTCGGCGCGCGCAGGAACCTGGAAGCGGAGAACAAGTACTACTGGCGCTTCAACCACTTCCTCATGCCCTTCTATTCCATGACCCCGCGGGGCGGAGGCGGGCACGCGTTCGTGCCCATCGACGACTACAACTGCTGGTCGTTCAACCTGTCCTCCAAGGTGGACCGCCCCTACACGGAGGAGGAGCGGGAGCGCCAGTTGGCAGGGATCGCCAGGGATCACGACCTTGCGGGCGGGGTCAACATGCACGGCGGGCTCGTCCCGGGCACCTATCGGACCATACGCAACCGCGAGAACGACTTCCTGATCGATCGTACGATGCAGAAGGAAGTGAACTTCACCGGCCTCGCGGGCACCGGCATCCAGGACTCGATGGCCCAGGTATCGATGGGGCCGATCGCCAACCGCACGAAGGAGCATCTCGGTGTGACCGACATCGCCATCATCCAGGCGCGGCGCATGATGCTCGGCCAGGCGATCGACCTGCAGGAGGGCATCGAGCCGGCGGAGCCGCACGCCCCGGAGGCGTACTCCGTCGTCGGGGTGCAGTTCGTGGAAGACAAGGATGTCAGCTTCGACGAGTGTATCGAGCGCCAGCGCCCGAACCTCTACACGACAGTCGCAAGCTGAGCAGACCCAGACACGGGAGGTCGAGGATGGTCGCGAAGACTCATGCCGCTACCCTCGTGGCGCCGAAGCAATTCGAGCTCCGCGAGTACGACGTGCCCGAACTCACGGCGGACACGGGCCTGCTCAAGGTGGAAGCTGTCGGCATCTGCGGCAGCGACGTCCGGTCGTACCGGCAGCAGGTCCCCAAGCCCAGGATCATGGGCCACGAGAACGTGGGCGTGGTCGCCGCCATCGGACGCGAGGCCGCCGAGCGCTGGGGCGTGAAGGAAGGGGACACGGTCATCCCCGAAGAGTACGTGCCGTGCTTCCACTGCAAGTACTGCTACACGGGGCGGTTCCGCTTCTGCAACCAGACCGACCGCGGGTACGGTACGTTGCTCCGCCACGGCTCGACGACGGTGGACGTGTGGCCCTCCATCTGGGGCGGCTTCAGCGAGTACATGTTCCTGCCCCGCAACACGGTGATGCACCGGATAGACAAGCCGGTGCCCGCGCACGTCCTGGCGCTCTACCTGCCGATCGCGAACGGCATCGAGTGGGCATGCCGGTACGGCGGAGCGCAGCGCGGCAAGAACGTCCTCGTGCAGGGGCCGGGACAGATGGGGCTCGCCTGCGCCTTTGCCGCGGACAAGGCAGGGGCCGACTGCGTCATCGTGACCGGGTTAAGCCGCGATGCGGTGCGCCTCGACATGGCGAAACGCCTGGGGGCCGACTACACCATCAACATCGAGACCGAGGACTTCAGGGAGCGGGTGCATGAGATCACGGGCGGCGACGGCATAGACGTGGTGGTGAACGTCACCGGCGGGGGCGCCGGGGCCGTCGCCGACGCCCTGGCGGTCGCCAGCAAGGAGTGCACGCTGGTGCTGGCCGCCGCGGGCGACGACCCCATCTCCCTGAGCGCGGTCGGCGAGCGCCGGCGGAAGGACATCACTATCAAGACCGCCCACGGCCACTCATATTCTTCGGTATCCGAGTCGATCGATTACCTGGTATCCGGCAACTATCCGGAACTGCTCGAGATCTCGACCCACCAGTTCCCGCTGCCGGAAGTGAGGCACGCCCTGGACACCGCCGCGGGCGACGGCGAGCCGGGAGCTATCCACGTTACCCTGATGCCGTAGCCGAGGAGGAGGTGCAGGATGGCAGAGATCGTTCTGGGGATCGGGGCTTCTCACGGGCCGACCATCCAGTCGCAGCCGGAGGACTGGCTGAAGCTCGGACAGAAGGACATGGAAGACCCGCGTTACGACTTCGACGCGGTGCTCGCGTCGGCGTCGCCGGAGATCGAGCGTGAGCTGGAGCCCGAGGTGCTCCAGCGGCGCTACGAGTCCATCCAGCGCGCCATCGAGTCGATGTCGAACGTGCTGCAGGAGACCGCGCCGGACGCCATCATCTGCGTCAGCAACCCCCACGGCGCAACTCCGCAGGACCGCATGGAGCCGGTGTTCGGCATCTACATGAGCCACACGGAGTCGAAGGTGGAGCGCTCCGGGCACCAGACCAGCTGGCGGCGCCAGGGGTCCGAGCCCCAGCCCGCCTTCAACGGCCGGCGGGTGGAACCGTACGCCACCTGTCCTGAGCTTGCGGACCGGCTGATGCACAGCCTCATCAACGACGGCATCGACGTTGCGAGTTGCTTCCAGTCCGACCCGACGACAGGCATCGAAGGCCCGTTCACCTTCGCCTATGACATGTTCCTCCCGGACCGCAGCACACCGGTCGTGCCGTTCCTGCTCAGCCGGTACCTGCCGCACCAGGCCACGTCGGCGCGGTGCTACGCGGTGGGACAGTCCATCCGGCGGGCGGTCGAGTCGTGGGACAGCGACATGCGCGTCGCCATCATGGCGTCCGGGGGACTCAGCCACCAGATCATCGACGAGGAGCTGGACCGGCAGGTCATCCAGGCGCTCCAGCACAAGGACGTGGAAACGCTGAGCTACCTGCCCAGGGAGCGGCTCAACCGCGCTCCCGGCACACCGGAGATCCTCAACTGGGTCGTCCTCGCCGGCGCCGTGGACGACATGGACATGACGCTGATCGACTACGTCCCCTGCTACCGCTCCCTGGCCGGCACCGGCCACGGCGTGACACTCGCCTACTGGCGCTAGGAAGGTTCAGGAAGGAGGAAACGCGATGAGCTACAACGGACACCTGGTGGTGGACGCTGACTGTCATCTCCGCGAGTACTGGGAGCTGGACAAGACGTACAAGGACACCATGGACCCCGAATATCGGGAGAAGTACGCCTGGTTCAGCGCGGCTGTCCGCTCCCGGCAGGCGAAACCCGGCGACGTGGGCTTCACGCCGCTGTTCTGGCCGCGCCATCCCGACCGTCCCCTGGGGCTGGACGAGACCTTCGAACTCGCGGACCCGGCGCTGCCCCAGGACCGACCGGAGCGACCGGCTCCCACGGTCACCGGCAGGGGATACGACATCGACCCCACGTGCAACTGGGACCCGTCCATACGCCTGCGCGACATGGAAGTCGCGGGCGTGGACGCCAGCTTCATGTTCCCCAGCCAGGCCGACGGCTTCTGCACGCTGGGCGACGTGGGGTTCGAGAGCGCACTCCACCGCTCCTACCATCGCTTCATGAGCAACTACTGCGCCCCCGGCGAAGGACGGCTCTGGTGGATGGGCGGGCTCACCATGCGCGACATCCCCGAGAGCATCGCGCAACTGGAGTACTGGGCGAAGGAAGACCCGCACTTCGCCGGCATGCATCTGCCGCGGGCCTGCCCCGACGGCCGCATGCTCGACAACCCGGACCTCTATCCCCTCTACGCCGCGTGCCAGGACCTGGACCTGCCGCTCTGGGTGCACGGCGGCGCGAACCGTCCCCCGCTGACGCCGTGGGTGCACGCCCCCAACGGCCTCTACCACGCCATAGGAGGCCAGTACGCACTGACCGCCCTGGTGGGCGGAGGCGTCTTCGATCTCTTTCCCAACCTCCGCATCGGCCTGTTCGAGAGCTTCGGCGGATGGATGCCCTACCTCATCGAAAAGCTGGACGACGGCTTTACACCGGGCTCCACCGTCACCCCGAAGATGAAGCGCAATGCCTCCGAGATCGTGGCGAGCGGCCAGCTCTTCGTCTCCGTCGAGGCGGACGAACTGCACATCCCTTACGCGGTCGAGACTCTCGGAGAGCACCTGTGGCTGTTCTCCACGGACTATCCCCACGGCGGCAGCCCCTGGCCGGAGGGAGTGTCGCTGATCGCGGAGCAGGAGATGCCTGAGAGCGCAAAGATCAAGCTGCTCGGGGAGAATGCGCTCCGGTTCATGCCCCAGCTGGCCAGCGCGGTCCCCTCGCTGGTCAGGGTTGGCGCATAGGAGCCATAGCAAGGGAACCCGGCGTAATCCCGGTGAAGGAGGCCCTATGGTCGATCCAACCGCAGAGATCAAGATATCGGCAGACGCGCACGTGGCGGAGCCGCTGGACCTGTGGCAGCAGCGGATGCCGGCAAGGTACCGCGAACGCGCCTTCCACTGGCCGGGCCAGAGTTACGGCAAGGGCCAGTACCGAAGGGAGGGCGGCTGGGACCCGGTTGCCCGCCTGAAGGACATGGCCGCCGACGGCGTGGTCGCGGACGTGCTGTACCCCACGCGGGGCAAGAGCGTATTCCGCATCGACTACGAACCGGAGATATCCGAGGCAGCCGCCCGCGTCTACAACGACTGGATGATCGAATACTGCCAGGAGGCGCCCGACCGCCTCTGGGGCCAGGCCATCCTGCCCCTCTGGAACATCGAGAACGCCATCCTGGAGATGGAGCGATGCCGGGACGCGGGGCTGGCGGGCGTCACCACGTGGATGGTCGCGCCGGAGTCCCTGCGGTTCTCGTCCGACCACTACGAGCGGTTCTGGGACGCCGCGGAGGCCCCCGGAACGCCGGTGCGCATGCCCATCAAAAACGGGGTCGGCCCCTACGCCGAGGCGGCTGAGTCCGTGCGCACGCGCAACGCAGGCGACGCGCTATCCGAGCTGAGCTTCACGGCCACCGGCCACAAGAAACTCGCCGCCGACACGCTCACCGACATCATCTGCTCAGGCGTGCTGGAGCGGCACCCCAACCTGAAGGTCATCGTCGCCGAGACAGAGATCGGGTGGATCCCGTTCTGGCTGGAAGAGTTGGACAAGCGGTTGCGCCGCAAGGGCGACCTCCCCCTCCAACCGAGCGAGTACTTCTACCGCCAGTGCTACGCCACCTTCAGCGACGACCCGGTGGGCGGACAGCTGCTCTCGCGCTGGGGAGCGGACAGCTTCCTCTGGGCCAACGACTACCCCCACCCCGGCACCGGCGACACCTGGCTCTTCTCCGGGGCCATCATCGAACGGGACCTCGGTCACCTGCCCGGCGAGACGCGCGCGAAGGTCGTGCGGGAGAGCGTCGCGTCGCTCTACGGCAGGCCCATACCGGAGCCGATGCCCGCGCCCTCCGCATACGACGAGTCGATGCAGGAGTGGTGCGCGGAGCGGGACGGGTTCTACGTCGGCGTCTCCTAAGGGTCCGATGAGCATGCCCGCAGGTATACCCCCCTGGAGGTGAAGCCGTGAGCACTACGACAAGCGACCGCCAGCCCCGCATATCGGCGGACTCCCACATGTGCGAGCCATTGGACCTCTGGGAGACGCGGCTGCCGGAGCGGTTCCGCGAGTATGCGATCCACCTCCGGCACGAGTACGGCAAGGGCTTCTATTTCAGGTCGGGCGGATACGAACCCGGCCCCCGGCTGGAAGACATGGCCCGCGACGGCGTTGTCGCCGAGGTCCTCTACCCCACGTTC
>JAPOOH010000026.1 GCA_026713505.1 Chloroflexota bacterium
CCACCGTGCTGCAGGAGAACCTCTCCGGGCAGCGCGTCGTCAAGGCGTTCGGCGCGGAGGACCACGAGGAACGGAAGTTCCGGAGCCAGAACGACGAGGTATTCAACCGCACGTTCGAGGTGCAGAAGGCGCAGTCGTTCAACACCTCGCTCATGCAGATCGTCTTCTGGAGCGCCTCCGGCGTCATCCTCTGGTTCGGCGGCAGGGCCGTCATAGAGGGACGCATGACGCCGGGGGAATTGACCGAGTTCTTCCTCTACATCAGCCTGCTGGTGCAGCCCATCCGCATGCTCGGATTCCTGGTCAACACGTTCGCCCGAGCAGCGTCCGCGGGTGAGCGCGTTTTCGCAGTGCTTGACGCCCCCTCGCCGGTGCGGGACCTGCCGGAGGCTGCCCCCATCGGCAACATTCGCGGCCACGTGCGGTTCGAGGACGTGTCGTTCGGCTACACCAACCGCGACGCAGTGCGGAGCGTGTCGTTCGAGGCAGAGCCGGGCCAGGTGACCGCTTTGATGGGCGCGCCGGGCTCCGGCAAGACGACGTTGATGAGCCTGCTTGCGCGCTTCTACGATCCGGACAAGGGCCGCATCACCATAGACGGCAAGGACATCCGGGAATGCCAGCTCGCCTCGCTGCGGTCGGCTATCGGGATCGTCCAGCAGGATGTCTTCCTGTTCAGCGCGACGGTGGCGGAGAACATCGCCTACGGTCGCGAGGATGCGACGATGGACGAGATCGTCGCAGCGGCAAGGACCGCCCAGATCCACGACGAGATCATGGCGCTGCCGGATGGTTACGAAACGGTCATCGGCGAGCGGGGGGGCTCGCTCTCCGGCGGCCAGCGTCAGCGGCTCTCGATCGCGCGGACGCTGGCGCTCGACCCGCCGATACTCGTGCTCGACGACTCGACCTCGAGCGTCGACGCGGGCACGGAGGCCCGCATCCAGGACGCGATGGCGGAGGTGGTGAAGGACCGGACGACGTTCATCATCGCGCATCGGCTCTCGTCCATCCAGCACGCCGGGCTCGTCATCGTGATGCAGCACGGCGAGATAGGCGAGATGGGGTCGCCTGAAGAATTGATCGAGTCTGGCGGACTGTTCACCCACGTTACCGAGTTGCAGTACGCCACCAGCCTGAACGGCGTCGCCGCCGTGCGCATGGGCTCGCCCGCGCAGAGGAGAGCGATGTCATGATGATGAACACGGGCGGCGGTCACTGGGTGATGCGCGGCCAGCAGGGCGACATAGACGAGGACGGCACGAAGCTGTACGACCAGCGCGTCATCCTTCGTATGCTCCGCTACGTGGTGCCGTACAAGTTCCCGGTCTTCCTCGCCATGCTCGCGGTGGTCGTCTACACGGGGGCGACGGTCGCGATCCCGCTCATCATCGCCATAGGGATAGACCGGTACATCAAGGACGGCGACGTCTCCGGCCTTAACACGCTCGCCATGTGGTTCGGCGTGGTGCTGGTGGTGCACTACGCCGCGAACTATGCGCACCAGGTGCTGCTGGCGCGCGTAAGTCAGCGCGTCATCTACGACCTGCGGAACGACGTTTTCAAACACCTCCAGGACTTGCCGATGTCGTTCCACAACCGGCACAAGGTCGGCTCCGTGATGTCGCGCGCGCAGAACGACGTTTACCAGCTGCAGGAATTCCTGGACATCGTAGTGCTGAGCATCGGCGACCTGCTGAGTCTCAGCGGCATCATCGCATTCATGGTGGTCAGAGACTGGCAGCTCTCGCTGCTTTCGTTCGCCAGCCTGCCTGTTCTGATGGTCATCATCTGGGTGT
Source organism: Chloroflexota bacterium (assembly GCA_026713505.1). Lineage (GTDB taxonomy): Bacteria > Chloroflexota > Dehalococcoidia > Lucifugimonadales > Australimonadaceae > Bin16. The sequence continues at coordinate 1,800 of JAPOOH010000026.1, forward strand.
GGCAGAGGTACGCGCGCCCGGCGTTCCTGCGTGTCCGCGTTGCTATCTCCCAGGTGAACGCGTCGCTCGCGGAGAACCTGGACGGCGTGCGCGTCGTGCAGAGCATGAACCGCCAGCGGACGAACATGCGGACGTTCGACGGGCTGAACGACTACCACCTGCAGACGAACCTGCGCGCCCAGCGGCTCGCCTCCTCGCTCATGCCGGTGGTGGAAATGTTCATGTCGTTCAGCCTCGCGGCGACGATCATCTTCGGCGGCAGGCTCGTGCTCGGCGGGGCGCTGGGGGCGGGACAACTCGTGCAGTTCACGCTCTACATCCAGCGCTTCTACGACCCGATCCGCAGCCTGACGATGCAATTCACGCAGCTGCAGCGCGCGATGGCGTCCGGCGCGCGCATCTTCGACCTACTGGACACGGAGCCGGACCTGGTCGACGCGCCGGACGCGAAGCAGATGCCGCAGATACAGGGCGCCGTCCGCTACGAGAATGTCTCGTTCGCTTACGAGCCGGACAAGATGGTTCTGAGGGACGTGGACCTGGACATACAGCCCGGCGAGACCGTCGCGTTCGTCGGACGGACAGGCGCCGGCAAGACGACGATGGCGGCTCTCGTCTCCCGCTTCTACGACGTGGTCGGCGGACGTCTCACGATCGACGGCCAGGACGTGAGGGACGTGACACGCGAGTCACTCGCGAAACAGATGGGCATCGTGCTGCAGGAGCCGTTCCAGTTTTCCGGCACCATCATGGAGAACATCCGCTACAACCACCCGGAGGCGGACGACGAGAAGGTATACGAGGCTGCGAAGGCGGTCGGCCTGCACGAGCATATCTCTAGCCTGCCGGATGGCTACGAGACCATGATGGAGGAGCGCGGCGGGAACATGAGCCTGGGCCAGCGCCAGCTCGTCAGCTTCGCCCGCGCGCTCGTGGCGGACCCCCGCATCATCGTGCTCGATGAGGCGACGGCGAGCGTCGACACCCAGACGGAGCAGTTGATCCAGCAGGCGATAGGCAGGATGCTGCATGGACGGACGGCCATCGTCATCGCGCACCGGCTCTCGACCATCCGCAACGCGGACAAGATCGTGGTGATGGAACAGGGGCGCATCGTGGAGCTTGGCGACCACGATGAACTGGTCGCGCTCGGCGGGCTTTATGCGAAGCAGTACGAGCTGCACGCGCGCCTCGCGGCGTCTGGCGCCAAGCGGGACTACGCTCCGACCAACGAGTTCGACGACGA
>JAPOOH010000027.1 GCA_026713505.1 Chloroflexota bacterium
CCCGCCAGCGGCGGCAGCGCGTCGCTCGCGCATTCGGCAAGGGCCAGCCGCCAGAGTCCGCGCCCGCCGCCCCACCGAGAGGTTAGCCCCTACAGCCACGGACATGGCACATCACGGGCAAAAGGGCTAGCGCGCGTCATGTTCAGATGTGCTATGCTGCTGGCACAGGAGCGATGACGATGTCGACCGGTGAGCAGCCTCCGCAGGACGGGGAGTGGATACCCCGTTACTTCTCCGAGTTCCGCAAGGAGTTCGACGCGTTCAAGGAAGAGAACGCCCGCCAGCATGCCGAACTCGCCGCGCGTATCTCCAACTCGGAAGTCGATACTGCAGGGCACTTCTCGAGCCTGGAGACGCATGTAACCGAACGATTCTCTGGCTTGGAGACGCATGTAGCTGAACGCTTCTCCGGTTTGGAGACGCATGTAGCTGAACGCTTCTCCAGCTTGGAAGCGCGCTCCGTAGAACGCTTCTCGAGTCTGGAGACGCGCATCGCGGAGATGGAAGCACGGCTGATGTGGCGCGGCCTTGGGGGCCTGGCGATCATCGCGTCGCTTGCGGTTGCGGCCGCCAGGTTCCTGCCCGCCTGATACATACGCTTCACACTCCCTACAGCCACGGCCACGGCAGGTCGCGGCGGTGGCGGGGCGACGGCAGCACCGGCTCCGCCAGCACGCGCCGCATCCGCTCCCGCAGCGCCTCCACCTCCGAGCCGTCCAGCAGCGCGGCGAGCGTCCTCGTGCAGGGGCCCTCCGAGTCGAAGTCCTCGACGACTCTTGCCACGTCGGCTAGCAGCGGGTCGGGTATCGGCTCGCCGGAGTAGTCCCAGATCACGGTGCGAAGCTTGCGCTCCTCGTGGAAGGTCAGCCCGTTGTCGACCGCCCAGACCCGGTCGTCCGGTCCCACGAAGCAGTGTCCACCCTTGCGGTCCGCGTTGTTCGCAAGCAGGTCGAAGACCGCAAGGCGGAACATCTCTTCCGGGTGCTCGTCGCGCAGGGTGAAGAAGTTTGACTCCGGGTCGTGGGGGACGAAGAGTTGGAGCGACCCCTCGCCCGCCTCGCCCTCGCGGAGCACCGTGGGGGGCGTCAGCCCCCAGCCGAGCGCCTGCGCGAACTCGTAGGTCGCGCATTCGCGGTTGCTGAGCGTGCCGGTGGGGAAGTCCCACAGGGGACGCTCGCCCGCCTGGGGCTTGTAGACGCCGAAGCCTTCCTGTTCGTCGAGCGCGAGGTGCACCACGAACGTGTAGTTGGAGGCGTACGGGTGGAGCCAGCCGTCGCCGATCCCGGCCTCGCGGACGAATCGCTCGGCGTCCGGGGACGAAGGGGCCACGTCGTGCCGCCCCGCCGATATATCGGCGTGCGGGTAGTGGGAATAGAGGGGCATGGGTCAGTTCGCGCGCGGGCACGCGTGGGTCTCGCCCTCCGGGGCCGCGCCGCCGCAGATCGCGCATCGCGGGCGTCCCGCGTCGCAGACCTCGAGCGCGCGGTCGGCGAGCCAGTCGAGCGAGTCGTGGTCTATCCAGAGGGCGATGGCGTCGTCCTCCTGTTCGGAGCACTGCGCCAGGAGCATGTAGCGTCCGGTCGAGCGATCGTGGCCAAGCGAGAGGGCGAAGACCTTCTGGTCGTGGTCGGCGCGCGTGTCGGCGCTCGCCGAGGCGATGGGCTCGCCGGTCATGCGGACGGCGGTGCGGAGGAGGCGCTTGATGGTGAGGGCGAGCTCGTGTAGCTCCTCCTTCTCCATCCAGAGGAGGGCAGAGCCGTGCTCGGCGGAGGCGCGCAGGCGGAAGAACCGGCTGCCCGGCGGGCCAACCGACTCGGGCTCGACGAAGGCGCAGACGCCCAGGTCGTGCCGCACGTATGCCCGGTCGTCAGGCACGGGCCCGCTTCTGGAACATCGCGCCGACGGACGTTCCGGTGTGGATGCGGTGGATCGCCTCGCCGAGC
>JAPOOH010000028.1 GCA_026713505.1 Chloroflexota bacterium
CGTCGTCGGGCGCGAGGTTGCGGAACATGGCGTCGGCAACGAACGGAGTCATCGGGGCAGTGAGCTTGGTGAGCGTGTGCAGGCAGGAGTAAAGCGTCACGTACGCCCACGTCTTGTCGTCGTCGTTCTCGGCTTTCCAGAATCGTCGTCGGCTGCGCCGCACGTACCAGTTGGAAAGGAGGTTGACGAAGTCCTGGATGCGGCGACCCGCGCCCGTGGGGTTGAGTGCGTCGAGGTCGTCCCCGACCTGCGCGACGAGGCCGTTCAGCTCGGAGACGATCCAGCGGTCGAGCTCGTTCGGCGGCGGCGCAGCGAGGGTCGGCTCGCCGACGCGCCCGTCCTGCCAGTATTCGGCGTGGGCGTCCGGGTCGAAGCCGTCGATGTTGGCGTACGTCACGTAGAAGCTGTAGGTGTTCCACAGCGTGAGCAGGAACTGGCGCAGCGTCTCCTTCACGAGGTCCGGTGAGAAGCGGCGAGCGTCCCCCGCGGGCGCAGCGGTGAACAGGTACCAGCGCAGTGCGTCCGCGCCGTGCTCGTTCATCACGGTCCACGGGTCGACGACGTTGCCCTTGGACTTGGACATCTTCTCACCCTTGCCGTCCAGGATGAGGCCGAGGACGAGGCAGCTCTCGTAGGAGGGCTTGCCCGCGATGAGCGTGGAGAGCGCTAGCAGGCTGTAGAACCAGCCCCGCGTCTGGTCGACCGCCTCAGTGATGTAGTTGGCCGGGAAGAGCGGGCTGGCGATGAGGTCGTCCACGCTGTTGAGCGTCAGCTCTTCGCCGCCGGACCCCTTCACGGTGACCGGGTAGTCCCATTGCGCGAACGGCATCGCCCCGGAGTCGTACCAGGCGTCGGCGACCTCCGGCACGCGGCGCAGCGTCCCGCCGCAGCCGGGCTCCTCACACCGCAGCTCGACGCGGTCCACGTATGGGCGGTGCAGGTCGAGGTCGTCCAGCAGGCCGCGCGTCTCGTCAGTCACGCGCTCGGCCAGGTCGGCGGTCGAACCGGCGACAACGATGTGCTGCGGGTCCGCGTCGCAGCGCCAGATGGGGATGGGCGTGCCCCAGTAGCGCTCGCGCGATACGGACCAGTCGACGTTGTTGCGCAGCCACTCACCGAAGCGCCCCTCCTTGATGTGCTCCGGCACCCACTCGATACCCCGGTTGCCCGCGAGCATCTCGTCCTTCATGGCGGTCGTGCGGATGTACCAGGACGTCTTGGCGTAGTAGAGCAGGGGCGTGCCGCAACGCCAGCAGAACGGGTAGGTGTGGAGATACGGTGAGCCGTCGCGGAACAGCAGGCCGCGCTCGTCCAGGTCGCGTATCAGTTGCTTGTCGGCGTCCTTCACGAACGTGCCGCCGCCGGGGAAGTCGTCTGCGAGCACGCCCCGGATGTCGACGGTGTGGACAGTCTCCATACCGTGCGCCCTGCCAAGCTCCGCGTCCTCCGCGCCGTAGGCGACCGCGCTGTGCACGATGCCGGTGCCGTCGGCGGTCGATACGTAGTCGGCGGGCAGGACGCGGTGGGCGTGGCCGCGCTGGGCGAGGAAGTCGCCGTAGGGGGCGTCGTACTCGATGCCGACGAGGTCCGCGCCGGTGCAGCGGGCGACCTCTCGCCAGCCCTCACCGAGGACGGTCGCTACCAGCGCTTCGGCGACGATGGCGCGCTCGCCCTCCTCGTTCTCCGACAGCACGTAGGACACCTCCGGCCCAACGGCCAGGGCGCAGTTCGCGGTGAGCGTCCAGGGTGTCGTCGTCCACGCGATGAAGGACGGACGGGGCGCCGTCCAGCGTCCGCCGACGTAACCGAGCCGTGCGAGCGCATCTGTCGACGCCCCGTAAGACATGGACTGTACGTCGCTTGCGGGGAAGCGGACGTAGATGCTCGGGTCGGGTGTGTCCTCCTTGTAGCCGAGCGCCACTTCGTGGGAGCTGAGGCTCGTCACGCAGCGCGGGCAGTGGGGCGTCACCTTGTAACCTTCGTAGACGAGGCCCTTCTCCCAGAGGCGCTTGAGGACCCACCATGCCGACTCGATGTAAGAGTTGTGGTACGTCACGTAGGCGTCGGCCATGTCGAGCCACACCCCGGCGCGCTCGGTCATTGCCTCCCACTCGCCGACGTACCGGAAAACGCTTTCCCGGCAGCGCTGGTTGAACTCCTCGATCCCGAACTCCTCGATCTCCTGCTTGCTGGAGATGCCGAGCTCTTTCTCGATCTCCAGCTCCACGGGGAGACCGTGCGTGTCCCAGCCGCCGCGGCGCAGGGGTCGGAAGCCGCGCATCGTCTTGTAGCGCAGGATGACGTCCTTGAAAGAGCGGGAGAGCACGTGATGTATGCCGGGGCTGCCGTTCGCGGTCGGCGGTCCCTCGTAGAAGACGAACAGGGGTGCGTCAGCGCGGGTGCGGTCCACCTGCTGGAACAGGTCGTTCTCCCGCCAGGACTCGAGGACGGAGGTCTCCAGTTGCGGGAAGTCCACCCTGCTGGAGACGGGTTCGTACCGTTTCGCCTTGCCTGCCATGCTCCTCCTTCCGGATAAGAAAAACGCCCATCCGCACACCGGCGGACGGACGTTGCCGTGGTACCACCACCATTCCCGTGCGCTTTGGCGCACGGGCACTTCGTTGCCTCGCGCCGCGCACGGATGCGGGCGGAAGGCTGCCGCTGTAACGGGCGGACAGCCCGTCCGCGCCTACTTGCTCCTGTTACAGAGCGTTCGGGCGAAGGCTCGGGAGGGATGTTCGGCAGGGCGCACGCACCGGCTCGCACCGTACCCGGCTCGCTCTGCGCGCAGGGGGCCTGCTTACTCGTCTCCGTCGCAGCCTGTCGTTCGATGGTA
>JAPOOH010000029.1 GCA_026713505.1 Chloroflexota bacterium
CCGGCATATTGGGCCTGATCGAACGCTTCTGCCCACACCGCCGCGTCGACCTCTCCTACGGCATCCCGGAAGAGCACGGTCTCCGCTGTATGTACCACGGCTGGATGATGGACGAGACCGGCCAGTGCATCGAGCAGCCCTTCGAGGAGACCGTCCACCCGGACGGACGCTTCAAGGAGAAGGTGAAGGTCGCAGGCTACCCCGTCGAAGTCGCAGGCGGGCTCGTATTCGCGTACATGGGGCCGCAGCCCGTTCCGTTCCTCCCCTTGTGGGAGCCGCTCGTGTGGGACAACGCGGTGCGCGACATCGCCATCTCCCACCTGCCCTGCAACTGGCTCCAGTGCCAGGAGAACTCGCTCGACCCCGTCCACGTCGAGTGGTCGCACTCCTACTGGGGGCAGTACGTGCAGCAAGGGCCCGGCTTCAAAGGCGCGCTCCTCGACCTGCCGACGCACCAGAAGATCGGGTTCGACATCTTCGAACACGGCGTCGTCAAGCGCCGCGTGTTCAAGGGCTATACGGAGGAGGACGACGACTGGAAGCACGGCCACCCGGTATTCGTGCCGAACATCCTGCTCGTTGGCTCCGAGGTCTCGGTGACGATGCAGTTCCGCGTCCCGATAGACGACGAGAACACCCTGCACGTTTCGCTCTACACGTGGCGCGGCGCTCCGGGACAGCCCGTTCCGAAGCAGGAGTCCGTGCCCTACCGGGAGGTGCCGCTACTCGATGAGAACGGCCACTGGATCGTGGACGTTGTCTTCAACCAGGACTACACGACGTGGGTGACGCAGGGCTCTGTGGCCAAGCGGAACCTGGAGCACCTCGGCGAGTCTGATCGCGGCATCATCCTCTACCGCAAGCTGCTCCAGGAGCAGATGGGCATCGTCGCCGACGGCGGCGACCCGATGAACGTCTTCCGAACGCCTCCGCCGGAGGGCGGCATCGTCGCGCCCCTTGAGCAGGTGAAGTTCGGTATGAAGCGCGCCAAGAAGTACATCCCCGGCGAGGCCGGCTACTCCCGCGACGGCGACCTGATCAACCAGGTGCTGCAGACATGGGATGACCTCCCCGACCAGGCCCCCGCGGAGTCGGAGGATGAGATCAAGGCACGCGTCGGTGGGGCGGTGGAAGGCATCAAGAACAACTGGCCGCTCTAGGGGGGCAGCTACAGAAGCGATATGACGAGAGGCGCCCTGCGGGGCGCCTCTCGTCATATCGCCCCCCTTGCGCCATGCGGTACAATCCTCGCCGAGCGAACGAACCCAAGGAGGCCGATCGAATGCTGAGCGTACAGGAGAACGAGCAACTGACGCAGGTAGGCCCCGGCACACCGATGGGCGAACTGATGCGCCGCTACTGGCACCCCATCGCCGCCAGCGCCGAGCTGATCGAGCGCCCGACCAAGGCCGTACGGCTGCTCGGCGAGGACCTGGTCCTCTACCGCGACAGGTCCGGCACCCTCGGCCTCATCGAACGCTTCTGCCCCCACCGACGCGTCGACCTCTCCTACGGCATACC
>JAPOOH010000030.1 GCA_026713505.1 Chloroflexota bacterium
CGTGCCGAGGCCGAGCGCTTCGTCCGGGAGCGGCTCGGGGCCAAGAGCGACACCTGACTCCCTTCCAATCAGACCGTAGTTATACCCCCGCGTCCCTGGCCCTACAGGGGAGTGCAGAGGGGCGAAGCCCTCTCTGCCACGGGCTTCAGCCCGCGGCGTGGGGGTGTCCCCCACAACGCCCCCCGCGGGTGGGTGGGAAGAACTACCCCCTGCCAGGCGAACCGCACGCCGTTGGCCGTTGCCTGGTCGACGGGACGACCCATAGCATGGCGTCCCATGACCACCATCGGCGAGCTCAACGAACGGTCGCTGCACCGAGCCCTCAAGGAGCGCTACGCCGTCGAAGGGAGCGAGACCGAGCGCGTCATCGACGGCTTCGTGACCGACGTTGTCGCCGGTGGGCGCATCGTCGAGATACAGACCGGCGGCTTCGGCCCGCTCAGGAACAAGCTGACGCGCCTGCTCGATGCCCACCCCGTCACGCTGGTGCACCCCGTCGCCAGGGACCGGTACCTCGTCAAGGTGTCCAACGACCCGAAGCAGCCGCCCACACGCCGCAGGTCGCCCCGGCATGGCACCATATTCGATGTCTTCTCCGCGCTCGTCAGCATCCCGGTGTTGCTCGCGCACCCCAACCTCACGCTGGAGATAGTGATGACTGTCGAGGAGGAGGTCCGCGCGCCGAGCGAACGCCGGGGACGATGGCGCCGCGACTTTACGCGCGTCGATCGTCGCCTCGTGGACGTCGTCGAGACGCACGCTATCGCGTCGATGACGGACCTCTTCGCCCTGGTCGACTCCCACCTGCCCGAAACGTTCACGACCAACGAGCTCGCGACTGCGATGCGGTCATCGCGGGGCCTCGCACAGCAGGCCGCTTACTGTTTCCGCGAAGGCGGCGTCATCGAGATCTGCGGCAAGAGCGGCAACACGCTCGTGTCCCGGCGAATCACCTGATCGAGCCCAGCGCCCGCCTACGGGTACTCGTCGTAGATGCTCTCGACCTTGCCGAGCTTGAACTTCGCCATGTTGCGGCAGACGGCGCGCACGCGCTCCTGCTCCTCGTCCGTGACCGCGAGCTGCGCTATCGCGTTCGCCGCGCGTTCCGTGTGCTCGACGTCCGCCCCCATGTGCACGATGAAGAACTCCATCGCCTCCTCGGGCACGCCGTAGGAGCGAAGGTGGGCGTCGAACTCGGTCGAGTAGCGCTGCACCATCGTCTCGTTGGAGAGCGCGTTGGCGCGCATCTGCGCAGGCGTCGCCAGGTACATGTCGTACAGGCAGGCGGCGGTGTGCGCGAGACACCCGAAGGCGGGCAGCGCGTTCTCGAAGTCGTCGTCGTTGAGGCCGAGCGCGAACCCGAACTTCTTGCACATGTCCGGGTGGGTGATCTCCTCGTTCAGCCCGCCGGCGTAGACGCGGAAGAGGTCGTTGCGGGGCGCGGCCTGCACCGCGAGCAGGGCGAATCCCTTGAGGATGGCCATGTTGTGGCGGTAGTGCTGGATCGCGAACCCCTGCATCCGGCGCTTCGTGAGCGTGCCGGCGCGCAGGTCCGCGAAGTATCGGCTCTCCAGCAGCCGCTCGACGCCGGGCTCGATGATCTCGTTGATCACCTCGTCGACGAATCTCTGAGCGGGAGCGTCGGTGGCCATAGCGGTGCCTCCTGCCGGACGTGCTGCGGACGCCCGCATTGTGCTGTCGTCGGCGCAGGGGGTCAACACGGGACGCACGCTCGACGCTCACGCCTTGCGCGGCGGGCGCGCGCTCCCGTACCGTTCAACGGATGACCGAGTCCACCTACCGCATGCGCCTGCTCACCGTGCACCCGCTCGACGCCCCGGTCGTCGCGCTTGCCGCCAGCATGACCGCGCCTGACCAGGCGCGTGGTCGCGCGGGGCGTGGACGCCTCACCGCCGTCGGCGCCGTGAAGTGCCACGGCAGCCGCGAGCTCGATTCCTTCCACGCCGCCGACGCTTCCGCCATGACCGCGCTAGCCGGTTTTGCGGACGGCTCGCCCATCGTGGCGCACGGGCTCGCCGAGGCCCTCGGCGAGGACGCCGCGTCGGCGCTCAGCGCGGGCGTGTGGGACGTGCGCGAGCTCGCCGAACTGCTCGTCCCCGCGAGCGCCGACGACTCGCTCGTCCAGCTTGCCGCGCGTCTCGGCGTGGCCCCGCCTCCTCCTGACGACGGACGAGCGGAGCAGCCCCCCGTCCGCGACGCCCGCCCCACCTATGCCGTCTCC
>JAPOOH010000031.1 GCA_026713505.1 Chloroflexota bacterium
CGACCCTCACGCTCCAGCGCTCCGCGAAAGAGGCCGGCATCGAGATTACGTCGGTGGCCTAGCAGGGCGCAGCCCTGCGCTCATGCCCATGACGACCAACCCACGCCCGCGCTGCCCGTGGCCGAGCGACGAGTTGATGCTCCGCTACCACGACGAGGAATGGGGCGTCCCGACGCACGACGAACGGACGCTGTTCGAGTTCCTGGCGTTGGAGGCAGCGCAGGCCGGGCTCTCCTGGCGCACCATCCTCCACAAGCGGGCCGCGTTCGTGCGGGCCTTCGACGGCTTTCACCCGGGGCAAGTGGCGCTCCTGGGCGACGTTGACATCGAACGGATGCTGCAGGACCCCGGCATCGTGCGGAACCGCCTCAAGCTGCGGGCTATCGTCCACAACGCCCAGCGGTTCATCGAAGTGCAGCGCGAGTTCGGGAGCTTCGACGCCTACCTCTGGGGCTTCTTCGGCGGGGCGCTGCCGAGCCCGGACGTCCTGACCGGCGACATGGTGCCCGCCACGACGCTGGAGTCTGACGAGCTCTCCGCCGACCTGAAGCGTCGTGGCTTCAAGTTCGTAGGCTCGACCATCGTCTACGCCTACATGCAATCGGTGGGGCTCGTGAACGACCACGTCACTGGCTGCTTCAGGGCGCCGTGAGCGGCTGACCCCTCTCCCTACAGGGAGACCTTTGGGCAACTGCCTTCGGCGTAGCGCGGTTTCTCCCACCCACCCGCACGAACGCTTGCGGGGGACACCCCCGCTCCCGCCGGCCTACGCCCGTGGCAGAGGGGATTCCCCCCTCTGCACTCCGCTATCCCGCAGGCCGCCCCGTGGTTCGCCAAGCTCACCATGACTGTGGACGAGAGTCATGCAAGGGTCCCTGCAGGGGGAGAGGCACTCCCGGGCGGGTACGATGGTGGCTGCTCCCTACAACTACCGTTCCTCCTGCTCGCGGAGGATGAGCAGGGTGGTGGGGACGCCGGCGGCGACGATAAGGAGGATGGCCGGCATCGCGGCGCGGGCGAAGAACGCCTCCGACGCCGCGGCCCAGACGGACGTGGCGAGCGTCCGGAACCCCGTCGGGCTGAGGATGAGCGTCGCGGGCAGCTCCTTCATCGTGAGCAGAAAGACGAGCGCGGCCCCGGCGGCGATGCCTTTCGAGAGCAGCGGCAGCGTCACGAGTCGGAAGGCATGGAATGGCGTCTTCCCGAGGCTCCGTGCCGCCTCCTCCAGGCGCGGGCTCACCTGCTTGAGCGCGGTCTGCGTCGCACCGACCGACGCGGGAAGGAAGAGGACGACGTAAGCCGTCACCAGGAGGAACGTCGTCTGGTAGACGGGCGTGAGGACGGCAGCGCCGAAGAAGACGAACGCCAGAGCGACCGCGAGGCCGGGCAGGGCGAAGCCGACGTAAGCGAGGCGTTCCAGCGCGGACGCCACCCACCCGGGGTAGCGGACGGTGAGGAGCGCCACGGGCGTGGCCGCGATTGCGACCGCCACGGCTGCCATCGCGGAGACGTAGATGGTGCTCAGGGTGTTGCTCCAGAGCAGGTCCAGCGGTTCGCCCGCGCTGACGCCGCGGACCACCCAGTAGACGAGCACCGCCATCGGCCCGGCGAGCGAGAGAACGACGACGGCGGCGGCGTAGAGAGTCGCGGGCCATCGCCAGGCGCCGAGGCTCGCAATGTGAGGGGTGCGCTGCGCGCCCGGCGTCACGCGGTGGTAGACCGCGCTGCCTCTCGTGCGGCTCTCCGCGATGAGGAGTGCGATGGCGAGCGCGGTGAGCGCGAGTGACAGCGCGGCGGCGATGCTGCGGTCGAAGGCGGTCTCGTACTGAATGAAGATGACCCAGGTGAATGTCTGGTAGCGCAGCAGCGAGACCGCTCCGAAGTCGCTGAGCGTGTAGAGCGCGACGAGCAGCGAGCCCGCGACGATGGCCGGGCGGAGCAGGGGAAGTGTCACCTGGACGAATGCCTCGGCCGACGACCTGCCGAGGCTGCGCGCCGCTTCTTCCATTGCGGGGTCCATCCGCTGGAGCGCGGCCTTGACCGGCAGCATGACGTAAGGGAACGAGAGGAGCGTGAGCGTAAGCGCCGCTCCGGGCAGGCCGAACACGGACGGTAGCCGGTCGACGCCGAGCGGCTCCAGCCACCCCTGCGCCATGCCCTTCGGTCCGAGCGCAGTGATGACGAGCAGCGCGAAGACGTAGCTGGGGATGGCAAGCGGAAGCGCGGTGAGCAGCCCGAAGGCGCGCCGGAACGGCAGGTCCGTGCGGAGCGTCAGCCATGCGAGCGAGACACCGATCACGGCGCAACCCCCGGTGACTATCCCAACGAGGACAACGGTGCGAATGAGAATGCCGAGCGTGCGCATGCTGAAGAGCACGTCCAGCCCCGCCGTCCCGGACTCGAGCGTGCGGACGAGCAGATAGACCGGGGGCATGAGCATGAGGAGCGCGATGGCGGCGGCGGGCAGCCAGATGAATAGAGGCGGCATCCCGCGGGCACGGCGCCGCTCATGCACATTCCGGGTGTTCGTTGCGCTCTGCACGGAGCTATCTTTCACACGCGGAGCGGTCGACGCAATGGGGTTGCCTGCGCGGGAGCAGGGAAGTGTCATGCCGAGCGGAGCGTAGTCGAGAAGTCTCTCGGGTGGACGTACGGGCTCCTTACTCCTCCCAGATATGCTCTGACTGCGCTCAGCCTGGCAGGCATGAAGAGGCGCCCCGGCGCGCCGGGGAGGTTCGGCGGCCGGGGCTGAATCGGAAAGCGGGTACGTGCTACCTGAGGGCTCTCCCCACGGCCGCGGCGGCGCTCAGAAGCGTCCACCACACCGCACGTCCGCCGACCTTGAATCCGCGCAGGCCCTCCGGCAGAGTGGAGGACCTGCGCGGGGTACCGCGTCCGGCGCCACTCGCTGGCACGTCGGTGCGCGGCTGTTCACACGTGACGTCTCTCCACAGCAGGATCTTGGCCGCGATCATGTCGGTCTCGTGAAAGGCGTGCGCACACCAGCTGAGCTCGTTCCAACGCTCCAGCATTTCGTTCCAGCACGCCTCGCGGTCGTTGTGTGCGGTCTCCATCGCCTACCGTCCTTCTGCGCGCTCTGGGCACGCCGCTACGGCAGCGCATGGAGGTCGCGCAGGATCGCTGTAGTGCCTTCGAGGTCTGAGAGGTCTGCGAGCGCGATGTCGGGCCTCGCGATCTCATCCAGGGGAGTCAAGAGCCGGTTGATGTTGACGCCTTCGACCAGCGGGTACTCGAAGGTCTGGCCCGCAAAGTACTGCTGGGCGACCGTTCCGAGCAGGAACTCGATGAAGCGTTCGGCGTTCTCACGGTTCTCCGTCGTGGAGAGGATGCCCGCGCCGGAGACCATGATGAGCGCGCCGGGGCCGCCGCCGGACGGGTGGTAGTTGCGCGCCGGGAAGTCCTCGCCCTCCTCGGTGACGAAGCGGTAGAGGTAGTAATGGTTGACGAGCCCGATATCGATCTCGCCCGCGGCGACCGCGGCGACCTGCGGGGTGTTCTTCGGGTAGATGACCGCGTTGTTGGCGACCATGCCTTCTATCCACTCTGCGGTCTTCTCCTCACCCCACAGCTTCCGCATGCCGGTGACCATGGTGAGGAAGGAGCCGTTGGTGGGCGCCCAGCCGACGCGGCCCTTCCACTTGGGGTCGGTGAGATCGAAGATGTCCGCTGGCAACTCGCTCTCGGGCACGCGGTCCGGGCTGTAGACGAGAACGCGGGCCCTGCCGGAGATGCCGGTCCAGAGTCCCTGCGGCGACTGCGCCCAGTCCGGCGCGCGTTCCAGGATGCCGGAGGGCAGCGGTGAGAGGAGCGATTCGACAGCGCCAAGCCCGCCGGGGTCCTGCGCGTAGAAGACGTCGGCGGGGCTGTTCGTTCCTTCTTCGAGGAGCGTGGCGGCGAGAGAGGCCGTTCCGCCGTACTTGATCTCGACGTCGATCCCGGTCACGTCAGCGAACTGCTGGATGATGGGGTCGACGAGGCTCTCGCTGCGCCCGGAGTAAATGACGAGCGAGCCGGAGCCCTCCTGCATGGGAGCAGGGGTGGGGGTCGCCACGGGCGCAGCGGTCGGCGTGGCGGTGGGGTCGGCGCCGCACGCGGCAACGACCGCGGTGGCTATCACGAGCGTTACAAGAGCGAACGCTGGCCTGAGGTGAAGGAAGGATCGCATGAGGTATCTCTCCTGATGTGTATAGGCTGACCTGTGCAGCGATGTTAGTATGCACTAACTGCGAGAAGCAGTATAGACAACGCGTCGCACCTGTCAAGGGGTATTCAACAAGGAGGAACGGAGCGATCTGCGGGAAGATCAGCCGGTGTAGGCGGCCGGCAGGAGGTTGGGAATGGAATCGCGGATGGCGTACACCGCATTGCAGCGGGAGCAGGTGAGCGAACCGCTCACGACGTCGTCGCCATCGGCATGCTCGACGGTGAGCGTGAGGGGGGCCTTGTCGGCCGGGCAGGCGAGGATGTCGACGAGGTCGCGTTGCATCGGGGTGCGGCTCCGGCGCGTGGTGGGAGAGATGATACAGGAGCGGAGAGCACCCCGCTCTACCCTCCCAGTTCCTGCTCCACGATGTAGCGCAGAACGTCCGACAGCAGGAAGATTGCGGCGCCCAGGATGACGACCGTGTTGACGTGGCCGAGCGCGGCTGCGACGGCGCGGATGCGTCCGGGCTTCACCGCAACAGCATCGGCGATGCGCCTGCGTCGGCGGACCGCGATGAAGAACATCCAGGCGGAGAGTGCGACTTTGAGGCCGAGCACGGCAGCATAGCGCGCGGTGGCCGTCGGTTCCGATATCCGCGTGAAGAACAGCACCGCGCCGGTGACTACGAGCGTCCACATCGCGAGCTTCACGAGCCCGCCGAACCGTTCGGCCGTAGCGCGCGCGCTGTCGGACGGGAGAGCGCCGTTCGTGACGGCGGGGCGCAGGACCAGCAGATAGAAGATGCCGCCTCCCACCCACGCAACGGCGGCGATGGAGTGCGCCCAGCGGGCGGCGAGCAGTGCAGCGTCTGTCATGTCCAGGTCATGGTAGGGGAGCACGCGGCGTCCAGGCAATGCGGCAGAGGTGCCGATCCGCAGTAGCGCCAGCGCGGTCAGGATGCGTACCATTGACCGGGAAACGGGAGGTGTCTGAATGGCCGACGTGGCGCTGTACCACTGGGTGGGGTGAGGGACGTGCAAGACGGCGAGGGCGGCGCTCTCGCAAGCGGGTATCGCGTTCACGGATCGTGATTTCTTCAAGCAGCGTCTCTCGACGGAAGAGATCGAATCGTTGCTCGGCGGCCAGCCTCCGAGCGCGCTCTTCAACCTGAGATCGGCGACGTTCCGCAAGAGCGGCATCGACCCGGAGTCGCTGACGGAGGAGCGGATGCTGGAGTTGCTCTTGGAGGAACCCCGGTACTGGAAACGCCCGGTTGCGGTGGTGGACGGCAGACTCATGGCCGGAGCGAACGCGAAGCAGCTCGGGACGGCGCTGGGGTTCCGATGACGATACGGGTACTGCCCGCAGGTGTGGCTGCGCGGATCGCGGCAGGCGAGGTGATCGAGCGTCCAGCGTCGGTGGTCAAGGAGTTGATCGAGAACTCGCTGGACGCCGGTGCGCGTGTCATAGGCGTCGAGACACGGCACGGAGGCCTGGCGTCTATACGGGTCACGGACGACGGCTGTGGTATCCCCGAGAACGAAGTCCCGCTCGCGTTCGAGCGCCACGCAACCAGCAAACTGGCGGCGGTGGAGGACCTGACGAACATCGGGACTCTCGGGTTTCGCGGCGAGGCTCTCGCGAGCATCGCTGCTGCGGCGAGCGTGCGCTTGACGACGCGCACGGCAGCCGCGGAGTCTGCAACGACGGTCGAACTGGAGGGAGGCCAAGTCGTGCGGCAGTCGGCCGCCGGCGCAGGCCCGGGGACGACGATCGAGGTCGAAGCGCTCTTCTCCACGATACCGGCGCGGCTGAAGTTCATCCGCTCGGCCTCCGCGGAGACGGCGCGCGTCCGTCAGACGGTGGACCACCTGGCGATGGCGCACCCTCACGTGCAGTTCACACTCAAGACGGACGGCAGGGTGCAACTCGCGACATCCGGCAACGGCAGCCAGCGCGATGCGGTTGCAGCCGTGCACGGCGCGGAGCTCGCGCAGGCGATGATCGAAGTCGGCTCGTGGACGGGGGCGTACCCGGTCTGGGGGCTCGTGGGGACGCCGGAACAGAACCGTGCGAACCGCACCGGGATCAGCCTGTTCGTGAATAGCCGCTGGGTGCAGCACCGCGCGGTGGGTGTCGCGGTCGAGGAGGCGTATCGCGGCCTGCTGATGGAGGGCCGCTTCCCCATAGCGGTCGTATTCCTGGACGTCCCGCCGGGTGAAGTGGACGTGAATGTGCACCCGAACAAGCGCGAGGTGCGGCTGTCGCACGAGGGCGACGCATTCTCCAGCGTGCAGCGCGCGGTGCGCGAAGCGCTGTTGGCCGCGTCGCCCATCGCGGAGGGAGAAGGGCTGCTGTCGCAGTCGGCGCCCGCTGCCCCGCCCCTTGCGCCGTCGTTCGAGATGACGTTTGCGTCCCTTGAGCGGGAACAGGCCCCGCTGCCGGAGCCCGCGCCTGTTGCGCCGGAGGCGGACGCACACGCTGGGCTGGCGCTGCCGCCGGGCGCCTCGCCGCTTTCGCGGCTACGGGTGCTGGGCCAGGTCGCCAACACGTACATCGTTGCGGACGGGCCGGACGGCATGTATCTCATCGACCAGCACTCCGCTCACGAGTCAGTGCTCTACTACCGGCTGCTACGCCAGTGGGCGAACAGCGCGCCGGAGGTACAGCCGATGCTGGAGCCACTGCCCATGAGCCTGACGCCACAGCAGATGGACGCGCTCGGCGAGGGTCGGGCGGTGCTCGAGCGTTTCGGTCTGTTGGTGGAGCCGTTCGGCGACGACACGCTGCTGGTGCGCGCAGTGCCCGTCATGGCGCGCCGCGTGGACGCCGCGAAGCTGGTGGCGGAGGCACTGGACGACTTCGCGGCGAAGGGCAGAGGTGCGGACACTCACCTCTCAGCGGCGGCATCCATCGCGTGTCACAGCGCCGTGCGGGCAGGGCAGACGCTCGAACTCCAGGAGATGACGGCGCTCGGCGAGGCCCTTGCCTCCGAGTTGACCCCCCAGCACTGCCCGCACGGGAGGCCCACGGTGATCCGCGTGTCGAAGGACGTACTCGGGAGGCAGTTCGGGAGGTTATAGGTGGGCGTGACGCTGGTGCTGGCGACACGGAATCCGGCGAAGGCGGCGCAACTGCGCGAGTTGCTCGCCGGGCTGGACGTGGAGCTGTCGGACGGTGCGTCGCTCTCCGGTGCGCCCGACACTGAGGAGGAGGGCGGCTCCCACCTGGCTATCGCCATCGGGAAGGCTGTGACGTGGTCACGGGCGCTTGACGCCCTCGTGGTGGCGTCCGACGGCGGCCTGAGTATCCCGGCGCTGGGCGACGGCTGGTCGAGCCTCATAACGCGACGCGGTACGGGTGACGACGTGCCGGACGAGGAACGGGCGCATCGCCTGCTGCGTCGCATGCGCGACCTGGAGGGTGAGCGCCGAGCGTGCTGGTGGACGGAGGCGGTCGCCGTGGCACGGGCGGGGGAATTGGTCGGCGCGTGGGAAGCGAACGGGCTGGAGGGCTACATCGCGCACGACTTCGTCCCGCCTGAAGGCGGCACGAACGGCTTCTGGGTTGGCGGCCTCTGGGTCACGAGTGACGGCATGCGGCGCTGGACTCTGACTGCGGAGGATACGGTAAGGCTGGGCGACCCGTGGCAGTCCCTGCGCGAACCGCTGCGGGGGTTGGTAGGGCGGCTGGCGTAGGTCACGGCAGACGCACACGCCCGTCCTGACGACGGATGAGGCCGTCGCGTTCGAGGGCGGCGAAGAGGTCGGCCAGGGACATAGGGCAGAGCGCACCGGACGCCGCTTCCGCGTGGCGCAGGACGGTTTCAAGCGCGTCCTCCTCGACGCCGCTGTCGGGCTGCTCGCGCAGGTAGTCGACGATGCGCCCGCGGAAGTAGCGCGCCGAGCCCTGGAATCGCGACTGCCGCGGCGAGTAGGGGACCGACGCCTCGGCGAGAGTGGAGTCGCCGCCGGACTGCAGGTGTGGCGCGGCGGCGCAGTGCGGTCGCAGCGGGCAGAGCATGCAGCGCGGCTGGCGCGCTGTGCAGAGCGTCGCCCCGACGTCCATCAGCGCCTGGTGCCAATCGGCTGGCGTGATGGGACTGCCCGGTTTCGGCAGCATCGCCTCGGCCAACGGATGGATGGCGTCGCGCGACGGAGCGTCGATGCCGTGCACGACACGGCTCAGCACGCGGTAGATGTTCGTGTCCAACACCGGGACATGCTCACCGAACGCAAAAGAAGTTACGGCCGCCGCCGTGTATGGGCCGATACCAGGGAGCCTCCTCAGCTCATCCGCGCTGCGGGGGATCTTGCCGCCATGGCGCTCCACGACCTCCTGCGCGAGCTTGTGCAGGCGCACGGCACGACCGTTGTAGCCCATGCCGGCCCAGAGGCGGATGACGTCCGCGGGCTGAGCGTCAGCGAGGGCCTGAATAGTTGGGAAGGCGTCGAGAAAGGCGCCGTACTTAGGGATGACCCGTTCCACCTGCGTCTGCTGGAGCATGACCTCGGAGACGAGGACGGCGTACGGGTCCGCGATGCCGCGCCAGGGGAGGACGCGGGCGTTGCGTGCGTACCAGGTGGCAACTGCGTCGTGGAAGGCGTGGGCGTCCGCCATCGGGCTACGAGACCGCGAGCAGGCCGTTCAGGATCCCGCGCAGCTCCTCGGCGCTCACGGGGCCTATGAGCTTGCGCACGATGCGGCCTTCCGTGTCGATGAAGAACTTTTCGGGGACCCCGCGTACTCCGTAGGAGACGGCGGTCGTGCCGCGCTCGTCGAGGATGTTGAGGTAGGTCACGCCGTAGCCTTCGATGTGGTCGAGTGCATCGGTGGCCCGGTCCCAGACGGCGATGCCCACGAATTCCACGGGCGCACCCTCGTACTCGGTGTAAACCTGCGCGAGGTCGGCTGCTTCGATGCGGCAGGCGGCGCACCAAGAGGACCAGAAGTCGACCATCACGACACGCCCGCGCAGGGAGTCGGCGTTGACCGGAAGGCCGGAAACGAGGTCGAAGCCGGCGAAGTCCGGCGCTTCGCGGACCGCGACCCGCGACTCGCTGGACTCCTCGTGCACCAGCACGCCGCCGGGGTTGCCGTCAGTGCGCAACTGGCCCCAGAAGAGCAGGGCGATGATGGCGAGCACGGGCGTCATGCTCAGCAGGAAGAAGAGCAGGCGTCGTCTTCCCGATGCAGTGGGGCCGCTATCGGGTGCGCCGGTCTGGGGCGTTTCGTCGGGGGATGTCATAGGACTACTGGCGTTAGATGTCATAGGACTGCTGGCGTTAAGGGTAGCATCCTGTGCTACCGGCGGCGCCTGACGAGGAAACCGATCACGGCTGCAAGGGCTACTCCGGCTGCCGCCAGCGCTGCGATGAGGACGGGACCGAGGGTTCCTCCATCGCCCGGTTCATCCGACGGTGAGATGGTGGCAACCGGTTCAGGCGTGGGCGCGGGCAGGGGTGTGGCGGTCGGGAGTACGGGTGTTGGTGTCGGAACAGGCGTCGGTGTGGGTATTGGAGTAGGGGTAGGGGTTGGAGCCTGCGTTGGTGTTGATGTCGGCGTAGGCGTGGCGGCGGGCGCCGGCGTAGGCGTGGCGGTGGGCGGAACGGGGGTTGCGGTTGGCCTCGGCGTGGGAGTTGCGGTGGGTGGAGGAACGGGCGTAGGCGTGGGCGCGGGTAAAGCGACGCCACACGCGGCGACGTCCTCGGCCAGATGGAACGCCGGAGACCATGCGGAGAGTGGCTCGCCGCTGCCACGTACGACCCTTACGGTCAGTTGTACCCATCGGTGGTCGCCCCATAGCGAATCGCCGATCCCGCCTATGTCGGTGACGAATCCGGGCCCGGCTCTGCGAAGCCTGGGGTCGGAGAGGGACACACGATGGACGTTCTCTGATGCAAGTTTGCGGAACTCCAGTTGGAGGGTGCCGTCGGCTGGAAGCCCTCGGAAGCCCAGAGATAGTTCCCGCTCGTAGACGTCCGATGAGCGGCGTACGGCGCAGAAAGGCGGCTCCGGGCTCACCGACTCGACAGTCACGGGGTACTCGGGCAGGGGCGCAGGGTCGACCTGGCTGGGGGCGCCGGACGGGGCCGGGTTGTCGAACGGGTTGCGATAGACCAACACCCTGCCGCGGTTGATGTCCGACATGTACAGGTTGTCGTTGTTGTCGAACGTTGCAGAGTATGCCATCGACCAGAGGTCGCGGAGGTAAGCGTCCGGCTGTGTCCCCCGGCCCAGCGGGTCTTCGAAGACACCCGCGAACCTGCCTCCCGTGTACATGTTGTAGCCCACCCCCATCCTGTTCATGCTGTCGAATGCCGGTTCCCACGTTGCCGCTTCCAGCGGGCCGCGGCCGCTGTTGTTTATGGTCTCCCGCGGTTCGTAATCGCTGACAACGAGGTTGTAGCCCCGCCCTCCGTGTTCTTCGAACACCTTGGTTGCGTGGACGGCGAAAAGCGCCGTGGAGTTGTCCGAGGGCAGGCGCTCCGCCGGGTAGACCAGCAATCGACGGTTGCCCTCGATCTCGAGCGCATGATCGGAGACGTACAGGTTGCCGAATCGGTCGAGCGAAAGGGCGCCGGGGAAGCAGAGCATGTCCGCGGTGACATTCTCGAACACGCTCCTGCTGACCGGTTGGTGCGCCCCCAGATCCGCGCGGCGGTTGCACTTCGTTCCGCTCGCATCGGTCTGCCCCAGTATGGCGTCGACGACCGGCTCGGTCAGGGGGTCCCGGATGCGCAGCACCCGGTGGTTGTCCGTGTCACTGAGCCAGAGGAACCTTCCTCCTTCAGACGGGGCCAGGCCAAAGACGCGCCCTCCTGTCTGCACGCTGCTGCCGCTTCCCAGGACCGGATAGGACGCGCCTCCTGTCCAGAGCGTAGCCACGGGAGCGGATGACTCATCGAGCGGAAGCTGGTAGACGTCGATGAAGTGTCGCCCCTCCCAGCTCAGGCTCCAGAGCCTGCCTGCAGCGTCGGCCTTTATCCTGCCGCAGCAGTTGGCCCATGGACGCGGCCTTTCATTGCCAATGATGCCGTCCGCCTCCTGGCCATTGCTCAGGCCGTCCAGGCCGTTCCAGTACAGCAGGCGCGGGTAGTCCGAGACGACCAACTGGTCTCCGTGAACAGCGACTCCCCTGGGCGTGCGGAAGCTCTTGAGCCCGAGGTCGTTGTATTCGCCCGGCGGGTAGAACAGGCGCTTGTCAGGCAGGATCATCCGGGAGCGAAGGTTACTCTCGCTGCTGATGGAAAAGCGGAGTACGTCCTGCTGGGACGCCGCCAGGGAGACCAGCATATGACCCTCTGCATCGAAGGCGATCCCGGTTGCGTCCCAGATGTTCGGGTCCCCCGGCACACTGGTGAACCCGGGGCCGCTGCCTTCCCGCGGCTCGTACGACGGCTTTCCGATGATCGCGAGGAGTTCTGAGCCATCCCACCCCCAGAGCTCGACCATGCCGTTGCGCTGGTCGTTGACCCAGAGCCCGCGGTCGAGGGGGTCGACCTCGATCGAAACGGGGTTATTGAGGCTCGAACCGATGGTGGCGGACGCCACCATCCCCGATGTAAACGGTGGGTGGAACACGAGAACACGCTCGTTGTCTGTGTCCACGACGTAGAGCTTGCCTCGGGCGTCGAACCTGAGCGCCGACGGCGTGTGGAACGACCGCATCGACGTTCCCGGGGCAGTGCCACTGAATCCTTGCTGTCCCAGCACCAGGTCTGCGCGCTTCGATATCTGCCTTGAGCCACTGTCGGCCGGGAACCGCAGCACGCGGTTGTTCCCGCTGTCCGCCACCCACAGGTTGCCCTCGGCGTCCAGTTCCACGCCGGCGCCGTACAGGCCGGGCTCGCGGCGGTTGCTGTCCGAGTGGAAGCAGAGCGTCTCGGCGGTTGCGGAGTCGAAAGTGCCCCGGTTGCACATCACGTCGGAGAAGTCTCGCTGTCCCCAGACCTCGTCGGCGCGGGCATCGGACCCGAACGGGTCGTCGTACCGCAACACCCGGTTGTTGTAGGAATCGGGCACGTAGAGCGCCCCGCCGCGCCCGATGGCCATGGAGACTATCGACTTGTGCTCCGTAGGGCTCTGCGACACGTCGGGAATGCCGCAGAGCTTCTCGGCGCTGGCCGGAGCTCTCCTGGGGAAGTCCTGTACGCCGCTGTCTCCGTTACATGCGCCATGGTCGGACAGGGCTGGCTGGCCCAGGACTATGTCGGCGCTGCACGGACTCTCGCCCGCGTAGCAATTCTCGAGGTCTACCCCCAGGATGCGGCTGTTTCCCGCGTCCCACACGTATGCACGCCCCGGAGTAACGGAGCGGTCGATAGCGACGCCGCCGGGGTTGAAGACCTTGAAGCGCACGATCTCGCCGGGAGCGATCTGCGAGAAGTCCGGTTTGCCGATGATCACGTCAGCCCAGAGGTCTCCGGACTGGCCGCGGATAGGTCGACCCAACGGGGCTTGGGTGATTGGACCCACTGCAGCGGGAGCACTGGAGCCCACCGGGGCGGCGGCCTGTGCGTGAACGGAACCCTCGCCGGAGGTCTCCCTGTGACTCAGGGACACCAAGGCGAGGGCAAGCAGAGCCGCTACCGAGAGCGTCGGGACGAGGCAGGTCAGCGGTTTGGGAGTACGATTCATCGTTCTCAACCTAGCATGGAAGCCGCATCGCACTAGCCCCCAGGCTGGTGACGGCGTCTGAAGAAGTAGTTGGCAGCGACCACGGAGACTCCGCCGCCAGCTGCCAGCGCCGCGACGAGCAAGGGCCAGATGTTGCCGCTTCCGGCCCTTGCGCCGCTATCGGGTGTGCCGGTCTGGGGCGTTCGTCGGGGGATGTCAAGAGACGGCTGGCGTTAAGGGTAGCATCCTGACCGGGCGCGATGGTTCGGGCGCTCGCCATGAGGCAGGTCTGAGATGAGTGGGTATCATATAGCCGGAGAGCGAAGGAGGATGTCTCGTGCAGAAGATCACGCCATGCTTGTGGTTCGACAAAGACGCCGAGGAGGCGGTCAACCTGTATACCTCAGTGTTTCAGAACTCCGAGATCACGTCTGTGGCCCGGTATGGAGAAGCGGACGCGGAAGTATCAGGGCAACCGGAGGGCGCTGTGCAGCTCATCACGTTCACACTGGAAGGGCTGTCGTTCACCGCGCTGAACGGCGGCCCGATGTACCAGTTCTCCCCGGCGATCTCGCTCCAGGTGCAGTGCAAGTCGCAGGAAGAGATCGACGCGGCGTGGGAGAAGCTCAGCGAGGGAGGCGAGGAGGAGATGTGCGGGTGGCTGCGGGACCGCTTCGGAGTGTCGTGGCAGATACTGCCGGAGTCACTGGGGGAGTTGCTGAGCGTGCCTGAGCCTGCCCGGACACGGGTATGGGAGCGGATGCTGCAGATGCGGAAGATAGACATCGCGGCGCTGCGTGATGCCGCCGAAGGCTGATCCGCCGCAGCGCCGCGTGACGAGCGTGGCCTACTGGTCTGCGCCGGAAAGCTCGTGCGCAACGATGGACGCCTCGCCGAGGGTCATGACTGTCTCGGTGGTGCTGCCACAGACGACCTCGTAGCTGGAGGACATGACGCCGGAGGTCGCCGACGTCGTGCTGCCGCCCTCGGAGACCTCGTAGACTTCCGCACGGCCCTTGGGGCCTTCGATCACTGTTATGAGTTCTCTGTCCGCCATCGGTGGTTCCCTCCCCGGATATCTGTGGTTACGGTGCGTGTATGACACACGGAGTCAAATATCCCACCGAGCGCCCGCCGCTGAAGCAGGCGCCCGGTGGCAGCGGGGGCAACCAGGGGGTTAGAAGTTGCCCCGTGTGAATACGCGGCGGGCGTTGTCCTCCATGACATTCTTCTTGTCCTCGTCGGTCAGCCAGTCGATCTGGTTGAGGATGACGGGGGCGAGGTCGTCGGTCTCCCAGCCTTCGAGGTCGCCGGCGGGAAG
>JAPOOH010000032.1 GCA_026713505.1 Chloroflexota bacterium
CCCCCGGATGGCGGGGACCGGCGGCAAAGGCCCCCTGGAACGGCCCCCATTGGAAACCGCACGGGTGGGAGGAGGAGCAGCGGGAAAGCAGTCCGTTTCCCCGAGTCGGCGGCCCCGAGGTATTGCGCTACGAGGACGTACCCCAACCTGAGCCGGGGCCGGGCGAAGCCGTTCTGCGACTCGGCGCATGCGGCGTCAACTTCATCGACACCTACCAGCGGACAGGTGCGTACAACGTGGCCCTGCCCCACACCGCCGGACAGGAAGGCGCAGGCGAAGTCGTCGCGGTCGGCGAAGGCGTCACGAGCGTCACGGTGGGAGAGCACGCGGGATACACGGGAACAGGGGCGTCGTACGCGGAGTACGTCAAGGTTGCCGCGGAGCGGCTGGTGAAGCTGCCGGCAGGCGTCGACGACGCTACGGGCGCCGCCGTGCTGCTGCAGGGAATGACGGCCCACTATCTCGCGGCGTCCACCTTCCCGCTTGAACCCGGCCACACCTGTCTCGTGCATGCGGCGGCGGGCGGAGTCGGCCTGCTGCTCACGCAGATGGCGAAGATGCGCGGCGCGCGAGTCATCGGCACGGTTTCCACAGAAGAGAAAGCGCAGCTGGCCCGCGAGGCCGGCGCGGACGAGGTGGTCCTGTACACGGAGCAGGACTTCGTCGCGGAGGTGGAACGGATCACCGGCGGCGAGAAGCTGCACGTGGTCTACGACTCCGTCGGGAAGGACACGTTCGAGGGCAGCCTGAACTGCCTGCGTGACCGTGGCTACCTGGTGCTCTTCGGGCAGTCGAGTGGCCGGGTGCCGCCGGTCGACCCGCAGGTCCTCAACGCCAGGGGCTCGCTCTTCCTGACTCGCCCTACTCTCGGCAGCTACTCGCTCACCCGTGAGGAGATCGACTGGCGCGCAAGCGACATTTTCGGTTGGGTTGCCGAGGGCTCGCTCAACGTTCGCGTCGGCGCGTCGTTCGCGCTGTCGGAAGCAGCCGAGGCGCACCGGCAACTGGAAGGCCGCCTCACGACGGGCAAGGTACTGCTGATCCCTTAGGACAAGACGTCCGTCTTTCCTGCGGAGGCAGGAACCTCGCAACCCGCGTGGGCTGCTGCGTGGGAGGTTTGTCATCTTGAGCGAAGCCCGCGCTGAAGCGCGCAGCATCCTCTCGGGGGACACCCCGCCCGCTGCAACCCCTGCGCTCGCTGAGACCTGCCCCCGCCGCCTGACGTCGTAAACTGTAATTGAGGCCAATAGAGCCGGGAGGTAGGACGATGGGTGGTGTATCGCAAGGCATCCGCAGGTACCGTGGGCGGCTCATCGCCGCCGCCGTTGTCGTGGCGATTCCCGCGCTAGCGCTGGCGTGGTGGCTCGGGTCGCCGCTCTTCATCAACAAGACGGTGGACGAGGAGTTTCCCCTCAGCGTCAACGCCGTCGTGCCGGAGGGCATGGCACAGGTGCAGGTCGAGGAAACGATGGCCACGATGGCCATGATGGACACGGAGGTGATGGCGGAGGCGATGCCATCCATAACCATGGACGACATGGTGGCAGCGGTGGCGGAGGAGATGGCCTCCGGGATGATGACCAGCATGACGCCGGAGACGATAACCGAACTGATGGCGGGGAACATGCCGGAAGGCATGATGGAAGGGATGGCCCAGGGCGCCGTGGAGTCCGTGGTTGAGATGATGGCCGCGGGCGGCCCCGTAGCCGTCAAGAGCGGGATGTTCCGCGACGCCGACAGTTTCCACCAAGGCGAAGGCTCCGCGACCGTCTACGAACTGCCGGACGGGTCGCACGTGCTGCGCTTCGAGGACTTCCGCGTGACGAACGGGCCCGACCTGCGCGTGCTCCTTGCCACCCACCCCGACCCGCAAGGGCGGAACGAGGTGCAGGGAACGGGCTACGTCGAACTGGGGAAGCTGAAGGGCAACATCGGCAATCAGAACTACTCGTTCCCGGAGGGCGTATCTCCCGATGACTACGGCTCGGTCGTCATCTACTGCAAGCCGTTCCACGTCGTGTTCAGCGTGGCGCCGCTGTCGGACGGATGAGTGAACGGTGGTGTTGGGCCTAACCTGACTCACACCGGATAGCAGGGCCTTGTGCTCCCCTCTCCTGGAGGAGGGTTAGGCTGAGGCTCGCGTGCGACACGAGGCCATTTCGCGGTTGCTTTAGCCTCGGGGAGCCTGTCTTGTGATGACGTTTGACCCCAGCAGGACAACGTGAGCGGGTGGATGCGATGCCCGGTGCGGTCGGCCACGCCGGAAGGCTGGCCTCACTTAGCCTCATCGCGGCGTCGTTCCTCCCCATTCCGGCCTTGTTTTGGCTCCATCCCGGCCTCATCGGAAGCAGGATCTCACGAGTGAATGATGCCAAATGGTGCCAAATGGTGCCAAATGGTAGCACTTCTCCACTTTCGCTCCCTTGCACGGCCTGACAAAGCCCTGGGCTCTCCGGCGGAGCCGGCAACCCCGCGCTTCAGGGCGCCGCGGCCCTGGGGAACCCTGCTAGACTGCGCCTACTCACCGCACGAGGGGGTTGCGCCATGTTCCACGGCAACAAGGTCATAGACGTTCACGGCCACCACTCCACACCCGCTCAGTTCCGTGCGTCCGCCTCCAACATGATCGCGCTGCGCACGCCGGTCGGCAGCTCGCTGCAGATACCGGAGAAGGCGATGGAAGAGGCACAGGCCCGCCACCTCGCGATGATGGACGAGCGCAACGTGGAGGTGCAGTTCATCTCGCCGCGCCCCGTCGCGATGATGCACTGGGAGATGCCGCACATCGTGGAGCACTGGACCGCGGTCACGAACGACGTCATCCACCAGACGTGCGAGATGTACCCGGACCGGTTCGTGGGCGTCGCGCAACTGCCGCAAGTGGGCATCGACTACGCCGGCGACACGAGCGGCTGCGTCGCGGAGTTCGAGCGTGCCGTTAGTGAACTCGGGTTCGTCGCGGCGACGGTGAACCCCGACCCCGGCGGTGACCGGCGCGCGCCGGGGATGAACGACCCGTACTGGTTCCCGATCTACGCGAAGTCCTCCGAGTTGCAGGCGCCACTCATCGTGCACGCCTCCATCTCCCGCGACTCTCGCCTCACCATCATCCCGCACAGCTACCAGTACAACTTCATGACGGAACAGGCGCTGGCCACGCAACTCCTGGAACACAGCGATGTATTTGACCGGTTCCCCGATCTGAAGGTACTCGTCTGCCACTGCGGCGGCGCGCTCAGCCGGTTCATCCCGCGCGCGCAGTCGTCCGGCATCGCGGGCGGCGGCCAGGTGGGCATCGGCAACCAGGGGATGCCCGCGCACGAGGACGAGCAGCGCACATGGGCCGACAACCTCTTCTTCGACACCTGCGCCTACGACAAGGACTACCTGGCGACGGCGATGAAGCACAAGGGCATCGACCAGATGTGCTTCGGCACCGAATCGCCGGGCAGCGGCACCGGCGTCCTGAACCCCGACACCGGACGTCCGGCGGATGACATGCTTCCGGTCATCGACTCGATCGACTTCCTGAGCGACGAGGACAAGCGCAAGCTGGTCCTCGACAATGCGCTCAGGGTCTTCCCGCTGTTCAAGGGTTAGGCGTGCCGGACTTCAGGGTCATCGGCCACCCGGCTGGCAGGACGGAGGGGCGGGACAAAACGACGGGCAACGCCCTGTACGCGTTCGACGTCTGCCCTCCGGGCACGCTCTGGGCGAAGGCACTGCGCAGTCCCTACCCCGCCGCCCGCATCAGGAGCATCGACGTCTCCCGTGCCGAGGCGCTTCCCGGCGTCCATGCGGTGTTGACCGGCGCCGACGTCGCGGGCCGGTTTCAGGGACGCCAGGTGCGTGACGTGCCGCTGCTGGCCCAGGATGTCGTCCGCTTTGCAGGGGAGAAGGTTGCGGTCGTCGCTGCGGACGAAGAGGAAACGGCACAGCGGGCCGTGGGCATGATCGCCGTCGAGTACGAAGAAATGGAGCCGCTGCTGGACGCGCAGGAAGCGATGCAGCCCGGAGCGCGCCTCATCCATCCCGGCATGGGAACGTACGAAGGCTTCCGCCGCCCTCCGCCGCAGCCGTCCAACGCGTTCTTCAGCGCGACGTTCGGCATCGGCGACGTGGACACGGGATTCGCCGAGGCTGACCTGATCTTCGAGGACGAGTACCGCTGTGCAAGGACGCACCCGGCATTCTTCGAGCCACGCTGCTGCGTCGTCTCTATCGAAGACGACGGTCGCGCGCACGTCTGGTCGTCCAACAAGACGCCGTTCGGACTCAGGCAGGCGCTCGCCCTCGCGGTTGGCGTTGATGAGGGGGCGATCGTTGTACATCCCGTGCACGTCGGAGGCGATTTCGGGTCGAAGACCGCGCCGTTCGACGAACCGTTGGCCTACCTTCTTTCCGTCAGGACGGGCCGTCCGGTGAAGATGGTCATGGACCAGGTGGAAGAGCTCGGCGCAGGCAATCCGAAGCATGCCGCCGTGATGCGCGTCAGGACCGGCGTCACGCGCGACGGTATGATCACGGCCCACTTACAGGAGATGTATTTCGACAGCGGGGCGTACGCCGGGCTGATGCCGCTGGGCGCGCTGGCAGGCGTTGACCGCATCGCGGCGAACTGGCACATCCCTAACGCCCGCTTCGACCAACATCACGTCTACACGAACAACCTGCCGGGCGGCTACATGCGCGGCCCCGGCGAAGTGCAGGGCTCCTTCGCGATGGAGTCCCACCTGGACGAGGTCGCGCGACGCATCGGCATGGACCCGCTGGAGTTCCGTATGAGGAACATCCTTCGCGACGGCCAACGCACCCCGATGAACGAGCTGTTCGCCGAGGTGCGCGCCCAGGAAACGCTCTTGGCAGCTGTCGAACGGAGCGGCTACGGCGGACCGGAACGCCCCGGTACGGGCGTGGGCATCGCGATGTGCGCGCGCCCTGCGGGCGGCGGCGAGTCCTACGCTGAGGTTGTCCTCAACTCCGACGCCTCGGTCGTCGTCAGGACGCCGATCTTCGAGCCGGGGACAGGCGCCTACACCATGTTCGCGCAGGTCGCCGCCGAAACACTTGGTGTGGATGTCGGCAGCGTGGACGTGCAGGTATGGGACACCGACGCTGTCCCCTTCGATTCAGGCGTCGCGGGTAGCCGGACGACGCGCATGGCGATACCAGCCGTGCACCAGGCTGCGGAGTCCGCCCTTGAGGCCCTACTCCGGGCTGCATCAGCGCAGACCGGCTGGCCAATAGAGGAACTGACCAGCCGAGACGGTCGCATCCACAGTGGCAGTGGCGGGTCGATATCCTGGGTGAGCGTCGTTGAAGCCGCCAAAGTGCCGATCAGTGGCAGGGGCCACTCGCAGGTGACCGGACAACCGGAGCACACCGCCTTCGCAGCACAGGTCGCTG
The DNA here is from genome assembly GCA_026713505.1 of Chloroflexota bacterium. Taxonomy (GTDB): domain Bacteria; phylum Chloroflexota; class Dehalococcoidia; order Lucifugimonadales; family Australimonadaceae; genus Bin16. Next base: position 5,407 of record JAPOOH010000032.1, read on the forward strand.
AAGTGGAGGTGGATCAGGAGACCGGCGAGGTCACTGTCCTTCGCTTCACGACCGCTCACGACGTTGGCACGATCATCAATCCCACCGCCCACCAGGGGCAGATCAACGGTGCGGTTGTCATGGGGCTCGGTTACGCGCTACAGGAAGAGTTGTTGACGGACGCAGGCAGGGTCACGAC
>JAPOOH010000033.1 GCA_026713505.1 Chloroflexota bacterium
ACTGGCGTCCCAGACGCGGCCCCTGTACAGCGTCCCGTTGCCGCTGAAGAAGTCGTCCTCGCCCTTGAACCGCCTGGAGAAGACGAAACCGTTGTTGAAGGTGAAGTCGTCGTCCTTGAAGAGCCGCATCGTCGGCGGGGCCGTAGTGACCGAGAGGTAGCGCGCCGGCTCCGTGCCGCTGCCGTTGAAGATCTGGTACCAGGCGTTGAGCGGGATGGCGAACAGGCTGCCCTGCTTCCACTCGAACGTCCGCTTCGGCCCGTCGCCGACCCAGACGCTCGTCGCGCCGCGCCCGCTGACGATGTAGACGATCTCCTCGTACAGGTGGTGCTCCGGCTCCGACGAGCCGCCTGGCCTGATCTCCACGATCTGGGCGTCGTTGATGAGCACGGGGTAGGGGATGTTGAGCGCCGCGCCCATGCCGCCCTTCCGCTCCCATGGCCCGAGTTCCACCTTCGCGAGGTCCTCGAAGGCGTACTCATCGATGACTTTCACGCCCTCCCTGGCCAGCCATGCACGGTACGGGTCTTCCAGCACGAGCTGCTCGAGCGCATCCGGGTCCGGCTCCGCTGCTCGCAGGATATCGGCGTCAGGGTCTACGGTAGTCATTGGCGTCCCTCCTCCACGATTATGTGCCGGGTCCAACCCGCATCGTGAGCATGATAAGCAAGGGAGCGCACGCCCGCACCTCCTTTGACACTCAGCGGGGCCTCGGCTATACTCTCCCCTCGGGCGTTACGCCCAAACCTCCGAGAGCGCAGAGACGTGCCCAAGCGTACATGGCAACCGAAGAAGCGGCGCCGCCAACGGCGTCATGGGTTCATGGCGCGCATGCACACGCCGGGCGGCCGCAGGGTGCTGAGCGCACGACGCCTGAAGGGTCGCCACCGTCTCGCAGTCTAAGGACCACCTTGCGGGATTCGTCTCCCCATGACGGGGCAGGGTATCGGCCGCGCGCAGCGTATTCGCCGCCAGCGCGACTTTCAGGCATTGCGCGAACAAGGTGCTTCGCGGGCACACCCCTTACTGGTAATGCGCGCGATTCCGAGCTCCCTCGCGCTCGCCCGCTTCGGCTTCATCGTCAGCAAGCGTGCGGCCCCGTTGTCGGTTACACGCAACCGCGTGCGCCGCAGGCTGCGGGAAGCGGTGAGGGTGCTGCCCTTCCGGGATGGCTGGGACGTGCTGCTCATCGCGCGCCAGAGCACGGCGGACGCGTCGTTCGACGCGTTGCAGGATGCGACCGCGTCGCTGGCGCGCAGACTGCGCCTGCTTACACCGGCGGACGGTTCCGGAAACGATGGGGAAGCGAGTCGTGATGCGTAAGGCCGCTGTGGCGCTGATTTCGGTCTACCAGCGGGTGCTGTCGCCCTACTGGCCGTCGTCTTGCCGCTACGAGCCGACCTGCTCCCACTACGCCCAGGAATCGATTACCGTCCACGGCACCCTCAAGGGCGGCTGGCTCGCGCTGAAACGGCTCGCCCGCTGCGCCCCATGGGGCGGGAGCGGTTACGACCCCGTGCCTCCCCGGCACGCCAATGTGAAAGAGAACGCCGGGACCGGCCTCGCATAGGCCGTCTCCGGTTACGACGGAGCATCCGCCATCGGCGGGTGCTCCCAAAGGATGCAGAGGTTGAACCAGACCGGCGCCTATCCCGGCCGCACGGGGCTCTCCCCCGCGCTCGTACTGCTCATGGCCGTCATCCTGACCGTCCTGCTGGCCGGGTGCGCGCAGAGCCGCAACGCCGCTACGCAGAGTTGGTCCGGCGTAGCCGTCGAGGGTGACTCCACCTACGTCGGAACTCGTGAAGGGCGCATCATCAAGCTCTCACTGGACGCCGGGCTCGCCCAGATCGGGCCGTACCAGGTCCCGCAGCCCGACCAGGAACAGGGCTTCCCCGCCCTGTATGGCACCCCGGTCGTCGAGGGCGGACGCCTCTACGCGGGGACGTACAACGGCGTAGTGGTCTCGCTGGACGCGGGCAACCTCGGCGACCCGCGAACGTTCGAGATTCCCGGCAACGACCTGGCGAAAGGCATCGCCGGCTCGGTCGTGCCGCACAATGGCTCGCTGGTCGTGGCTGCGGCGGAGGACGCCGGGGCGGGCAGGCTGTACGTGCTCGGAGCTTCGAGCTTCGTCGAGGAGTGCCGCTACCCGGCGCGGAACGAACCTCCGGTGGGACAGCTCTGGACGACACCCGTCATCCACAACGGGATCGCCTATTTCGGCGACCTGAGCAAGCGAGTTCACGCGGTCTCCATAGCTGACTGCAGGCTCGTATGGGACAGGCCTGCTGAATTGGGCGGAGCGATCGTCGCGCCGCCTGTCCTCGCCGGAAACCATCTCTATCTCGGCGCGTTCGACCGGGCGTTCTACCGGGTAAACCTTGCCACCGGCGCGTCGGAGAAACTATTCGAGGCGAACAGTTGGTTCTGGGGCGCTGCGGTGACAGACGGGAGGGCGTTGTACATCCCGAACATGGACGGCAACGTCTACGCGTACGACAGCGTCTCCGGGCGCGTCCTTTGGAGCTACCCGGGCAACGACGAGGGCGAGCCGGTGCTCGCCTCTCCCGTGCTCTCGAACGGAGAACTGGTGTACGCGTCGGACTCCGGCGTTATGGTAGTGCTGGACACGCGGAACGGTAACCGCCAGTGGGACCGCCGCGTGGGGAACGAGGTCCGCGCTCCGCTCAGCGCGGACGGGCGGATCGTGTTCCTCCACTCGCTGGACGAGACGATTACGGCGATAGATCTGGACACGAAGCAGCTGGCGTGGGAACGCAGCCTGGACGACGTGAATTAGGCGGCTGAGTACATGGAACTGCTGTCACTGCTCTGGGAAGAGGTCATCACCAAGCCGATGACCAACAGCCTGCTCGTCCTCTACGTCTGGCTGGGGTCCAACCTGGGTATCGCTATCATTGCGTTCACCGTCATCGTGAGGGCGCTCACCTACCCGCTCGTCGTTCGGCAGCTCCGGCAGACCCGCAAGCTCCAGGGGCTCCAGCCGCGCATCAAGGAGATCAACGAGAAGTACAAGAACAACCCCCAGGTGCGCGGCCAGGAGGTGATGAAGCTCTATAAGGAGATGGGGGTCAACCCCGTGGGCTGTCTCGGCCCGCTGGTGATCCAGATGCCCATCTTCATCGGCCTGTTCTGGGCCATCAATGGAGTGCTGCCGTTCACTCCTGAGAACCTGGCTGGGCTTTCCGGCAAGTTGTACAGCTGGCTGCCGTTCCTGGACAGCGCGGTCCCCGTGGACCGGAACTTCCTGGGGATGGACCTTGCGCTGGAGCCGATGCGCGTGGGGAGCATCCTCGGGTATACCCTCGTGGCGCTCTCCGGCATGAGCATGTTCGTCCAGCAGAAGATGAGCCAGGTCGCCTCGGCGGACCCGTCCCAGCAGAGCACCCAGCGCATGATGCTGTTCATGTTCCCGGTGATGTTCGGGATGTTCAGCCTCTTCTTCCCCATTGGCCTCGTCGTCTACTGGGTGGCGTCGACGCTCATCGGCATCGTGATGCAGTATTTCGTTACCGGCTGGGGCGGCCTCTTCCCGCAGGCCGAGCAGGCCCGGGGCGCCGGGACTCCGAACCTCGGCCCCACGCTGACCGCCGCTCTACCGGACAAGGAGGAAGGCGATGGAGGACCAGAGCCTCGTCAGGTCAGCGAAGACAGTCGAGGAGGCAATCGAGCTCGCAATGCTGGAGCTCGGCGTCGGTCGCGACGAAATCGAAATCGACGTCATTAGCCAGGGTCGCGGCGGCATTCTCGGCATCGGCGCGGAGGATGCCAGGGTTCGCGTCCGGCCCATCACGGACGGAGACGGCTCCGCAGCTGCCGCCCTCGGCATCGTGGAACGCTTTCTCGACTGGATGGACGTCGACGCCGCCGCAACCATACGCAGCTCCGGCGGTGGCGAGGAGATGCCCATCATCGACATCCAGGGCAACGACGCCGGTCTGCTCATCGGCCATCGCGGCGAAACCCTGCGCGCCTTCCAGTTCCTCGTCAACATGACTCTGGGCAGAGGCGAAGGCCGCTCTACCGGCATCGTGCTGGACGTCGAGCAGTACCGCGAACGGCGCACGCGTCAGCTCGCCGCACTCGCCAGGCGCATGGCCCAGCGCGCCATCTCCAACGGCAGGCCGGTCGCGCTCGACCCCATGTCACCCGCCGACCGCAGGGTGATCCACTTCACACTTGCGGATTACCAGGGCGTGGAGACGCAGAGCGAGGGCGAAGGCCAGGACCGCCGTGTCGTCATCACCGCGACCGGCATGGCCCCACGCCCGTCCCGCGGAGGACGTGGCGACGGCGGCCGCCGTTCTCGCTCCTGACGCGCCATGACCGCGCAGCCCGCGCCGGAGATGCGCCTGGCTGACAGGCGCAAGCTGCTGCTCACGCTCGCATTCCCGCTCGGGCTGCTGCTCCTCTCCTCTCTCGCTGCCTGGCCGTGGCGCGCGCTCGACCTCCCCGGTGTGCTCGGTGCGCTCACGCCGCTGAGCTTCGTCCTGCTCGCCGTGACCGTGGGAGCCTCTACCTACGCGCTGCGCCGGAAGCTGCCGCTCTCCATGATCACCTGGCTGCCCGCCGGACAAGGGGCCATCGTGCTGCTTGCCACGGGGCTCCTCGCGGGCGGAGCGCAGGAGCAGCTCACCGCCCTCGCGTTCATCGTCGCCTACGGCCTGATCTTCCTCATCGTGCTCGGCATAACGACGGCGATAGCCGCCCACGGGGGTGCGGTCGCCATTGCCTTCATCTCGTTCTTCGTCTTCACCCAGGCCGCCCGCTTCCCCGTCTTCGAGGTTGAGGGTGCGGCCTCCGGGAACGCCAGCCTGCTCACGCTTGCGGCCGCGGCGATCGCCGTCGTGGAGCTCGCTCTCATGGCATGGCTGGCTCGCAGGCTCGTGGAAGCGGCGGACGAATCGGCCACGGGGACCGCACTCTGGATCGTGGCGTTGACGCTCGCACATGGGCTGCTCGCTGGATGGCGAGACCCCATGCTGGAAGGCTCGTTCAGCATCGGCGCTTACACCGAGCAGGTCGTCCGCTGGTTCACGTTCGCAGGCATACAGCTCGGCATGGCAGGAGTGCTCATCCGCTTCCGGCGGGCGCAGTTCCGCGAGCAGCAGGTGCAACGGGACGCCCAGAACGCGAACGAGGAGGAAGCGCCTCCTCCCGCCGAAGAGACGCCTCCGGTCCGTCCGCCCCGCCGGGGCGGACGTCCCACGCCGAGACGGCGCCGCAGATGATGTGACATCCGGCGCTTACGGGATGCGCCTCGGCACGTTACGCTGGAGGCGCTATCGCTACAATCGCGCCGGGAAGCCAACCGTGACCACCCCAGCTAACGCCACGCCTGTCGCGCCTACGCGGGAGGAGGCCGCCGTTTCTCGCTACGCAGAGGTTGTGGTGGACGCGCGGACCGGCAAGCCCGGCGGCGCGTTCACCTACGCCGTACCGTCGCACATGCGCGTGCAGCCGGGGCACCTCGTGCTGGTGCCGTTCGGTAAACGCATGCTGCACGGCATCGTCACCGGCCTGCTCGAAACGCCGGACGTGGACTACACCCGCCCCATCGCGTCGTTGGTGGAGGCGCAGCCCCTGCTCTCCACAGAGCGCATCCAACTCGCCAGTTGGCTCGCACGATACTACCGCGCACCCCTGTTCGAGGCACTGATGCCCATGCTGCCGCCCGGCCTGCGCGGCGGTGCCCGCGCCCACGTACAGGCCGTAGACCACCCGCCGCAGGGAGCGGAGGAGCGGCTGTCCCAGGGTGCCCGGCGACTCCTCTCCTATCTGCGGGCGAACCCGCGTCCGCATCGCATCGCCGCGCTTGTCGCGACCCTCGGCCCGTGGGTACGGAACGCCGGCCGGGCGCTCGTCGAGGCTGGTCTGGCCACGGAGTGGCTGAGCGAGCCGCGACACAAGCCGCATATACAGAAGAAGACCTGGCTTTCTCCCGAGGTTCCCGTTGGCACGCTGCGCACGCTCGCCGACGAGCAGCAGCGCGCGCCACGCCGCGCCGTTCTGCTGCGTGGACTCGCAGACTCGCACGGTGGCCTCATGGCGGTGGACGCTCGCAAGGGGTACGGCGCAGCTGCGGTGACCAGAATCATCGAGATGGGCGTCGCGTCGCTCCAGCTTCCGCCTCTCCCGGCGGATGCTGCCCCTTACGCCCCGCTTCTGCCTACTCCCGAGCAGCAGCGCGCGCTCGCTGCGCTCAAACGTGCGATGGACAGCCCCGCGTCGGCGCCGCGCACGTGGCTTCTCCATGGCGCGACCGGCAGCGGGAAGACGGAGGTCTACCTGCAGGCAATAGCGCACTGCCTGGCCGAAGGACGGCGGGCCATCGCCCTCGTGCCGGAGGTGGCGCTGACGCCCCAGATGACGCAGCGGTTCGAGGAGCGTTTCCCGGGACGCGTAGGACTTCTGCACAGCAGGCTCACACCCGCGCGTCTCCGGGAGGAGTGGTGGCGCATCTTCAGTGGTGAGCGCGGCGTCGTCATCGGGCCGCGAAGCGCGCTCTTCGCCCCGGTGGACGATCTCGGCCTCATCGTGCTCGACGAGGAGCACGAGTGGACGTACAAGCAGTCTGACGCCCAACCGCACTACCACGCGCGCGCTGTTGCGGAACGGCTCGCGGGGCTCACCGGCGCAGTGGTCGTGCTCGGCAGCGCGACGCCCGACGTGGTGACGGCATGGCGCGCGGAACAAGGGGCTGTCGGGAAGCTCGCGATGCCCGCCCGCATCGAACGCTCCGGCGCACCGACCGCGCTCGCGGAGGTCGAGGTCGTGGACATGCGAACGGAGCTGCGGGAAGGCAACCGCAGCATCTTCAGCCGTCTCCTCCAGGAGCGCCTGCAGGACACACTTGCCGCTGGCAGGCAGACCGTGCTCTTTCTCAACCGGCGCGGCGCGGCGAGTGTCGTGGCGTGCCGCAGCTGCGGGTCTGTGATGCGCTGTGCGCGCTGCTCCACCCCGCTCACCCACCACCGCGCACCCGGTAGCGACGGCCGGCTCCGCTGCCATCACTGCGGCAGGGCGCGGACAGAGCCACGGCGCTGCCCCCGGTGCCGGAGCGCCCACATCCGCTACCTGGGACTGGGAACACAGCGGGTCGTCGAGGAAGTGGGTCGCATCGCCCCCGGCGCGCGCGTGCTGCGCTGGGACAGCGATACCGCTTCCGGCAGGGGCGCCCACGAGCGCCTGCTCCGCACGTTCGCCGACGGCAGAGCGGACGTGCTCGTAGGCACGCAGATGGTCGCAAAGGGGCTGGACGTTCCTTCAGTCGACCTCGTTGGTGTCGTGCTGGCGGACATCGGCATCCACATGCCGGACTTCCGCGCGGCGGAGCGGACCTTCCAACTGCTCACGCAGGTTGCAGGGCGCGCGGGACGTGGCCCGGACCCCGGATACGCCGTAGTACAGACCTATCTGCCGGAGCATTATGCGGTGCAGACCGCAGCCGGACAGGACTACGCCGCCTTCTACGCCGCGGAGATGGAGCATCGCCGCGCACAGGGCAACCCGCCCTTCAGCCGCCTCGTCCGGCTGCTCTACGACGGCCACTCGGACCGGCAGACGGCGTTCAACGAAGCGCAGCAACTTGCCTGGAGTCTGCGTAGGACGGCGCGGAAGTGGGACATGCGCGGCGTGGACGTCATCGGCCCGGCGCCCACCTACCCGCCACGCATCAGGAACGCGTGGCGCTGGCACCTGCTCATCCGTGCGGCGGAGCCGCGCCTGCTGCTGGATAAGGTGACCGTGCCGCCTTCATGGCGCGTCGACGTAGACCCGGTCAACGTCGTGTGAGGCACCCGCTATAATCGTCGTATGGCCGTCCTGCAGATGCACTACATCCCGGACCCCGTCCTGCGCGAACGCGCGCGCAAGGTGCGCGACTTCGCGGACCCCGCGTTGCAGAAGCTCGCGGACGACATGATCGAATCGATGCGCTACTACAACGGCGTTGGCCTCGCTGCCAACCAGATCGGGTCGCTCAAGCGCGTCTGCGTCATCCAGATGCCGGAGGACGAGGAGCCCACCGTGCTGCTGAACCTGGAGATAACGCGCAAGGAGGGGGAGCGCGAGGTGACGGAGGGCTGTCTGAGCCTGCCCGGCTGGCAGGGCCGGATCCTCCGAGCGGAGAAGGTATGGGCGCGCGGCACAGGGCTGGACGGCAAGCCGGTCCGCTACAGGGGTGCTACGGAGTTGCTCGCTCAGGCGCTCGAACACGAGTGTGACCACCTGGACGGAGTGCTCTACACGGACTTCCTGCGCTCCCCGGACGACCTCTACGAGGTGGAGCAGGGGCAGGAGGAAGAAGGAGAAGGAGCGGTTCAAGCCGCGGCGGGCTAGCGCTTACCGCCCTGCACGCGCTCCTTGATCCGAGCCGCCTTGCCGGACAGGCCCCGCAGGTAGTAGAGCTTCGCACGGCGGACCCGGCCGCGACGGACGAGTTCCACACTGTCCACGTTGGGGGAGTGGAAGAAGAACGACCTCTCCACTCCGATGCCGGAGGCGACGCGGCGCACCGTGAAGGAGCTGGACGGCCCCCCGCCACGCTTGCGGATGACGACGCCCTGGAAGCTCTGCTGCCGCCGGCGCTCGCCTTCGCGGATCCAGACGTTCACCTTCACGGTGTCGCCCGGTTGGAACTCCGCGATCTTCTTGTTGGGAGTCAGTGCTACTGCGTCGCGCGCTTCCATGAGACTACCTCTGCGGTTGCATACTGCCCGTTCAGCGACGGGCAACCGCCAAAGTATACGAGACGATCGGCAGCCGGGCAACGTGCCTACATGGTGGAGATGGCGTGCACCCTGCCCAGCATCTCGTCCCAGGGGTCGCCCCGCGGCGGCAACTCGTCTATCGGCAGCACCTGGCTGCGGTTGTTACGCCAGCAGACGAGCGCACCGGATGCCCCGTCCAGCAGGGCGTCGGCGCCCTTGACGCCCATCCGCGTCCCGAGGATGCGATCGAACCGGGTCGGCACGCCGCCGCGCTGGATGTAGCCGAGCACGGTGTAGCGGGCGTCGTACGGCTTGTCCGACTCGTTTATGAGCTGAGCGAGCTCCGCCGCGCCCCAACGAGCGCCCTCCGCGAGCACGATGATGAAGTGACGCTTGCCCCGCAACCATACCTGCCGCATCTCCTCGAATATGCCTTCCAACTCCATCGGACGTTCCGGCGTGATAACCATCTCCGCGCCGCTGGCGAGGCCTGCCATGATTGCGATATAGCCGCATTGCCTGCCCATCACCTCCACGATCATGGCGCGCCGGTGGGCCGCTGCGGTGTCCTGTAAGCGGTCGATAGCCTCCATGGCCGTGTTGATCGCCGTGTCCGCGCCGATCGTAATCTCCGTGCCCGGCATGTCGTTGTCGATGGTTGCGGGGATGCACACGGTAGGCATGCCGAGCTTGTGCAACTCCCAGGCGCCCTGCATCGAGCCCTCTCCACCGATGACGACCAGCCCTTCAAACCCATCTTCGCGCAGTTCTTCCACTGCCTTGATGCGCACGTCCGCGTCCAGGAATGGTTCGCAACGGCCCGCGCCGATGATGCTCCCGCCGTGCCGCAGGGAGCCGGCAACGTGCCACGTCGTAAGTTCTTCTACACGGTGGTCCAGGAGGCCGTTGTATCCGTCCCAGAAACCCCAGACCTCGGCGCCGCGGAACAGCGCGGTACGCGTCACGGCCCGGATAGCCGCGTTCATGCCCGGCGCATCGCCGCCGCTGGCCAGCACACCGATCTTCTTCATAACTCGGCGATTGTAGCACCGCCCGGTCATGCGGATGGTCTTGAGAGCATCAACACGTTTGACGTGTGTCCAGGAGCGCCGGTATACTCGGTAGGCTTGGTGGTTTGAGCGGAGCGGACCCACCCGTACCCATCCCGAACACGGAAGTGAAACGCTCCAGCGCCGACGATACTGGCAGGGCAACTTGCTGGGAAAATAGGTCACCGCCAGGCTATCGTAACGAGCGCCCGGGCCCTGCCCGGGCTTGCTTATTCCCCTGACGGGCAGTGCGCGTGTCACCCCTGGCTGCTTCATGAGGAGCCCAGCCTCCGTTGACCGTCTCGATGCACCGCCGTTTGGGGTATGCAACCTCGCCGCAAGGCCTTAGAATCCACCTCTGGCAATTTGCCTATTGGGAGAAGCCGTGTCCGAGCAGATGAGCACGGGTGACCCCGGCGAGCCGACCATGGCGGAACTCCTTCAGGAGGAGGTTCTGCCGCAGGAGTTGCGCCGCGGTGACATCGTACCTGGACAAATCATGGAGATAGACCAGGACGGGATTCTCGTCTCCATCGGCTACAAGTCGGAGGGGATGGTCCCCGCAAGGGAGATGCGGACCCTTACGCCTCATCCAGGCGCTCATCACAGCATCGGCGACACCATCAACGTCTACGTGATGGACGTCACAGGCCCCGAGGGGCAGGCGCAACTCTCGATCGACCGGGTGCGCGCCCTCACTGCCTGGCTTACGCTGGAAGAGGCGGAACAGAGCGACACCTTCGTAACCGGAAGAGTCACCGGCCACAACCGTGGCGGCATGGTCGTAGACCTGAACGGACTGCAGGGCTTCGTCCCGCTCTCCCAGGTCGCACTCCCGACGGGCTCCGAGCCCGAGGCTGCACTGGCCGAACGCGTCGGTGAAGAGGTGCCGCTCAAGATCGTGGAAGTGAACCGCAAGCGCAACCGTGTGGTCCTCTCGGAGCGGGGAGCACTGCGTGAACAGCGTGAGGGCTTGAAGGACCAGCTTCTGAGCACACTCCAGGAAGGCGACGTGCGTCACGGGCGGGTTTCAGGCATCTCCAATTTCGGGGCGTTCGTGGACATCGGCGGAGCGGACGGCCTCGTGCATGTCTCCGAGATTTCGTGGGCTCCTGTAGCCAACGTTTCGGACGTGCTCCAGGTCGGCCAGGAAGTAGACGTCCAGGTGCTCCGCGTCGATCGCGACAACCGGCGCATAGCGCTCAGTCTGCGCCGCCTCACCCCTACTCCCTGGCAATCCGCCATGGAACACCTGCACGTCGGACAACTGGTGACCGGCACTATCACGAATTTCGCCGATTTCGGCGCCTTTGCGCGCGTTGAAGAAGGCATCGAAGGGCTCATACATGTCTCCGAATTGACGGAAGCGCACATCCGGCATCCGCGTGAAGTAGTTAATATCGGTGATACAATGACCCTGCAGATCGTGAGTCTGGACCCTGAACGTCACCGGCTCGGGTTGAGCCTGCGCCGCGTCGAGGAGATGAAGACACCGACAGAACATCACGATCCTGTTGAATACCACTCGTTCCTCGACTTGGGTAGGGACAGTGGTATCGCGCAATAGACCGCGATGTGATTAGATAGAACCGGAGGCGGTCATGGCCAGCAGATTCGAAAAATTCTCGGAACGTGCTCGCAGAGTGCTGTCGCTCGCCCAGGAAGAGGCGCAGCGGTTCAATCACAACTACATCGGCACTGAGCATATCCTGCTTGGCCTCGTCCGGGAGACGGACGGCGTTGCCGCCCGCGCTCTCAGCAGCCTCAACGTGGAACTTTCCAAGGTTCGCTCCGCCGTCGAATTCATCATTGGCAGGGGTGAACGGCCGTCCCCCGGCGACATCGGACTCACTCCGCGCGCCAAGAAAGTCATTGAACTGGCCGTGGACGAGGCCCGCCGCCTCACCCACCACTACATCGGCACGGAGCACCTGCTCATCGGTATCATGCGGGAGGGCGAGGGCGTCGCTGCGGGCGTCCTGGAGAGCCTCGGCGTGTCGCTGGACAAGGTGCGTGCTGAAACCACGCGAATCCTCAACCAGAGCGTCTCTCAGAGCCAGGGGCACAGCCGCTCCACCAACCGCACGCCGACGCTGGACCAGCTTGGCATTGACCTCACCAAGTACGCGCAGGAAGGCAAGCTGGACCCGGTTATCGGCCGCGGCAAAGAGATCGCCCGCGTCGTGCAGATTCTGAGCCGCCGCACCAAGAACAACCCGGTGCTCGTCGGCCCTCCCGGCGTCGGAAAGCCCGCCAGCGGGGGGGCCCTCGCCCAGCAGGTCACGAACGGCGACGTTCCCGAGAACCTCAGCAACCGCCGCGTCGTCACCCTGGACATGGGGGCGCTCGTCGCGGGCACCAAGTACCGGGGTGAATTCGAGGAACGCCTGAAGAAGGTCGTGGAGGAGATCAAGGCCTCCGGCAACTGCATCCTCTTCATCGACGAGATGCACACGATGGTCGGCGCAGGAGCGGCTGAAGGAGCGGTGGACGCCGCCAACATCCTCAAGCCGTCGCTCGCGCGCGGTGAATTGCAGTGCATCGGCGCAACGACGCTCGACGACTACCGCAAGTACGTGGAGCGCGACCCTGCCCTGGAACGCAGGTTCCAGCCCGTCAACGTCGACGAGCCCTCCACCGAAGAGACCGTCGAGATACTCAAGGGCATCCGGGGCAAGTTCGAAGAGTTCCACAACGTCAAGATCGAGGATGACGCGCTCCTCGCCGCGGCCAGCCTCGCATCGCGCTTCATCGCTGACCGCTACCTTCCGGACAAGGCCATAGACCTCATGGATGAGGCGGGCTCACGCGTGCGCATCCGCACGAGCGGCATGCCGCTCTCCGTGAAGGAGTCCCAGAAGATGCTGGAGACGGTCCGCCGTGACAAGGACGAAGCCATCTCCCAGCAGCAGTATGAGTACGCCGCTGAGTTGCGCGACAGGGAGGTCAAGCTCGCCGACAGCCTGCAGCAATTGCAGAGCGAGTGGCGCGAGACCTCCGGCGACGAGAAGGCCAGCGTCACCGAAGAGGAGATCGCGGAAGTCGTCAGCATGTGGACGGGCATCCCTGTGACCCACATGGCCGTGGAAGAGATCGAGCGTCTCCTTCACATGGAAGAGAACATCCACCGCCGCATCATCGGTCAGGATGAGGCCATCGTCGCTGTCGCCAAGGCCGTCCGTCGAGCCCGCGCAGGCCTGAAGGACCCCAAGCGCCCGATTGGCAGCTTCCTCTTCCTCGGTCCCACCGGTGTCGGCAAGACGGAACTCGTGAAGGCGCTTGCGGAATTCATGTTCGGCTCCGAGGACGCGATGGTCCGCTTGGACATGTCGGAGTTCATGGAGCGGCACACCGTTGCACGGCTCGTCGGCGCGCCTCCCGGCTATGTCGGCTACGAGGAGGGCGGCCAGTTGACCGACGCCGTCCGCCGCCGGAGCTACACCTGCATCCTGCTTGACGAGATTGAGAAGGCCCACATGGAGGTCTTCAACCTCCTGCTGCAGATCTTCGACGACGGCCACCTGACCGACGCGAAGGGCCGCAAGGTGGACTTCCGCAACACCATCATCGTCATGACGTCCAACATCGGCTCAGACCTCATCAAGCGCGACACCTCCTTCGGCTTCCCCATGGTCAACCAGGCCAGGATGGAGGAGAATGCCTACGACAAGATGAAGACCAAGGTGGAGGACGAGGTCAAACGCTTCTTCCGCCCCGAGTTCCTGAACCGTATCGACGGCCAGATCGTCTTCCATGCGCTCACGAAGGAGCACATCGTAAGCATCGTCGACCTCATGCTCAACGAAGTGCGCAGGCCGATGCTGGAGAAGGGCTTGAGCCTGGAAGTGACCCAGCCCGCCAAGGAGTGGCTCGGCGAGAAGGGGTTCGACCCGATGTTCGGCGCCCGCCCGCTCCGCAGGCTCATCGAGCGTGAGATGGAGGACACCCTCTCTGAGGGCGTCATTCGCGGTGACTACCGGCCCGGGCAGACTGTTGTTGTCGACATCGATAACGAGGACGAGGAAAACCCGAAGCTCGCTATCAGCGTGCAGAACGACGAGACTCCGGCGCTCGCTGAGGCGGGAGCTGCCAGCGAATAAGCGCGCCCGTTGACATGGGAACGCTCAGAGCAAGGGGCGGGGGTGACACCCGCCCCTTGCGCGTTCATCACGGATTGTCGGACGATGCGCCCATGATGCGAAACACCGGAACCAGGACCACGTTCCTCTGCCGGGACTGCGGGCACACCTCCCCCAAATGGAACGGACGATGCCCCGCCTGCGGCGCGTGGGGCACCATCACGGAATTCACGGAGCCCAAACGGCCTGCGGGGCAGCGGGCGCCCGCAAACCGCACCGCCTTCGCCCCGGTCGCTGCACCCGCTCCGCTCATCGAACAGCCTTGCTCTGACGGTGAGCGTGTCTCCACCGGTCTCACCGAGGTGGACCGCCTCCTGGGTGGTGGCGTCGTTGCCGGTTCAGTCGTGCTCCTGGCGGGCGACCCCGGCATCGGCAAGTCCACGCTGCTCCTGCAGGCTGCCGGTTCCATCGCTGAGGCCACAGGGCCCGTCCTCTACGTCTCCGGGGAAGAATCGGGAGCGCAGGTCCGCCTGCGCGCCGAACGCCTCAACGTCCGCAGCCCCGCCGTGCACTTCTCCCCCGAAACCGACTCCCCCACCATCTGCTCCCTGCTTGCCAGCGAGGGCCCGGCCCTGCTGGTCGTGGACTCGATACAGACGCTCACCTCACCTGACGCACCATCCTCAGCCGGCAGCGTCGCCCAGGTGCGGGAGTGCGCCCAACTCCTGATCGGCAGCGCCAAGCAGACGGGCATTCCCGTCGTGATGACCGGCCACGTCACCAAGGACGGCAATATCGCCGGCCCGCGCGTGCTGGAGCACATGGTTGACGTCGTCCTTGCGATGGAGGGCGAGGCCGTCAGCTCGCTCCGCCTGCTGCGCTGCTCCAAGAACCGCTTCGGCGCCGCGAATGGCGTCGCCCTCTTGGAGATGCGGAACGAAGGTCTCATCGAGGTGCGCGACCCCTCTGCGCTCCTCGTGGGCGAGCGCGACCCTGGCGCGCCCGGCTCCGCGGTGGCCGTGACGATGCAGGGCAACCGCCCGTTGCTGTGCGAGGTCCAGGCGCTCACCAACCCGTCTGTCTTCAGCCCCCCACGGCGCACCGCCACCGGTGTTGATTTCAACCGCATGGCGATGCTCACTGCCGTTCTCTCCCGTCGCACGGGCATCGGCATCGGGAGCCAGGACGTGATGGTGAACATCCCCAGCGGTCTGCACGTAGCCGAGCCTGCGCTCGACCTCGCCGTCGCCACCGCCATCGCCTCGAGCTTCCTTGACAGGCCGGTGCACGCCGGGACGGTCCTGGTGGGAGAAGTAGGACTGAACAGCGAAGTGCGGAGCGTCGCGCACCTGGAACGCCGGCTGGAGGAGGCCGCCCGCCATGGCTTCGAGCGCGCCCTGGTGCCGCAGGCTGCGTTGCGCTCGCTCGCTGCGCCGTCCGGCATCGAAGTGGTTGGCGTCTCGGGCATCCGTGAGGCCATCGCCGCCGCTGTACCTGCCCGGTAGCAGACGACACCTGCCGAGCCTCCGCCGCGCCCTGCTCTGCTAGCATATGCACATGAGCACTGCCACCCCTCCCAAGCGCCTGCCAGAGTGGTTGAAGGTCCCCTGGCCCGGCGGCGAGAACTACCTCCACGTTCGTCGTATGCTCCGAAATGCGGAGTTGCACACCGTCTGCGAGGAGGCCCGCTGCCCCAACATCGGCGACTGCTGGGAGCGGAAGTCCGCGACGTTCATGCTGCTCGGCGAGATCTGCACCCGTGCGTGCCGCTACTGTGCCGTGACGAGCGGCAGGCCCGCTCCACCAGACCCGGAGGAACCCGCTCGCCTCGCCCGTACCGTCGAGCGGCTTGGCCTTGGATACTGCGTGCTCACCTCCGTCGACCGCGACGACCTGCCGGACGGCGGCGCCTCTGCGTTCGAGGAGAGCATCCGCCTCATCAAGCAGCGCGTGCCCGGCTGCGAGGTCGAGGTGCTGACGCCCGACTTCGGCGGCAACCTGGACGCGCTGCGCTGCGTCTTGGACGCGGGCCCCGCCGTGTTCAACCACAACATCGAGACCGTGAGACGCATCTTCAAGAGCGTCCGTGCGAAGGGCGACTACGACCTCTCCCTCGCCTTCCTGGCGAAGGCACGCGACTTCGCGCCGGACATTCCCACCAAGAGCGGCATGATGGTCGGGCTCGGGGAGACCACGGACGAAGTCATCGAGACGATGCGCGACCTGCGGGAAGCAGGCGTACAACTGCTCACCATCGGCCAATACCTACGCCCGTCTCCCGCACACCACCCGATGGACCGCTTCTACCACCCGCGTGAGTTCGCGGAACTGGAGCGCGCAGGCAACGAGATGGGCTTCGCGCACGTCGCCTCCGGGCCGCTCGTCCGCTCCTCCTACCACGCAGGCGAACAGCGCGCCGCTGCCCTGTAGAGCCGTGCGCATCGTCAGCATCCGCGAGACGACCGCCAACATGCGCTCCGACATACGGAACGCCGTCATCGACTTCTCCCAGATGACCGCCTCCGTCGTAGCCGTCCACACCGACGTGGAACGCGGTGGCAGGCCGGTGATCGGCTACGGCTTCAGCTCCAACGGGCGCTATGCGGCCGGCGGCATCCTTCGCGAGCGCTTCATCCCTCGCATCCTGGACGCTGACCCGGCCTCTCTCGTCGACGAGCGTGACATGCTGGACCCGCATCGCGTCTGGGACGTGATGATGACGGGCGAGAAGCCGGGCGGCCACGGTGAGCGCTCGGTCGCTGCGGGCGTCCTGGACATGGCGCTCTGGGACGCAGTGGCGAAGGCTGAGCAGCAACCGCTCTACCGCCTCATCGCTGAGCGGTACGGCGATCCCGCACCCCCAGACGACGCCTGGGTCTACGCGGCGGGAGGCTACTACCAGCCCGGCAAGGGCATAGAAGCTTTGCAGGACGAGATGCGCGCCTACCTGGACAGGGGCTACGACACCGTGAAGATGAAGATCGGCGGCGCGCCGCTCGACGAGGACCGCCGCCGCATCGAAGCAGTGCTCGCAGTGACCGGAAGCGGCGGTTCCCTCGCGGTCGACGCCAACGGACGCTTCGGCCTCGACGAGGCGGTCGCCTACGGCGAGGCGATGGCCCCCTACGGCCTGCTCTGGTACGAGGAGGCGGGCGACCCGCTCGACTACGCGTTGCAGGCGGAACTGGCCGCACACTATCAACCGCCGCTGGCGACGGGCGAGAACCTATTCTCTGTGCATGACGCGCGCAACCTCGTCCGCTACGGCGGTATGCGCCCCGACCGCGACGTGCTCCAGTTCGACCCTGCGCTCAGCTACGGACTCGTCGAGTACCTGCGGACGATCGAGATGCTGGAGTCGTCCGGTTGGTCGCGCAACCGGTGCGTGCCGCACGGTGGCCACCTCTTCGCGCTGCACATCGCGGCGGGCCTCGGCCTCGGCGGCAACGAATCGTATCCCGGTGTCTTCCAGCCGTTCGGCGGGTTCCCTGACGGCGTGCAGCCCGAGGACGGCCGGGTGCGGCTGCCAGACGTGCCCGGCATCGGCTACGAACTGAAATCGGACCTCTACGCGCTCCTGAGGAATCTGGCTGAGTAGGAGAAGCCATGCGCATCGCCGTACTGGACGACTACCAGGGCATAGCCCATGAACTCGCGGACTGGGACTCGATACCTGACGCGGAGGTGACATTCTTCCACGAGGCGGTCCCAGTCGAGGAGATGCCCGAACGCCTCGCCCCGTTCGACGTGGTCCAGATGATGCGGGAACGCACGCCGATACCCGCGTCCGTGCTGCGCCAACTGCCGAACCTGAAGCTGCTCTCCGGCACGGGGCGCCGCCAGCCCCATGTTGACGGAGTGGAGGCGGGCAAGCTTGGTATCCCGGTCACGGGAACCGACGGCGCCGGCGACTCCACGCCGGAGCTCGTCTGGGGACTCATCATCGGGGTCACACGGCACATCGGGTGGGAGGACCAGCGCATGCGCGAGGGCAGGTGGCAGACCCGGCTGGGCTTTGGGCTCGCGGGCAGGACGCTCGGCATCCTGGGGATGGGCCGCATCGGCACGAAGATCGCCGTCAGCGCCCAGCAGACGTTCGGCATGAACGTCATCGCCTGGGGGCCGACGCTCACGCCGGAGCGGGCGGCGGCGAGCGGAGTGACCTACGTCCCCTGGAATGAACTCTTCTCGCAGGCCGACGTTCTGACCATCCACGTGCCGTTGACCGACCTGAGTCGGGGTTGGGTCACTGAGCGTGAACTCGGCCTGATGCAGCCTTCCGCGTTCCTCGTGAACACGTCACGCGGACCCATCGTGCGGGAGGAAGCACTGATTCAGGCGCTCCGGGAGCGGCG
The DNA here is from genome assembly GCA_026713505.1 of Chloroflexota bacterium. GTDB lineage: Bacteria > Chloroflexota > Dehalococcoidia > Lucifugimonadales > Australimonadaceae > Bin16. The sequence continues at coordinate 18,219 of JAPOOH010000033.1, forward strand.
CATCGCCGGCGCGGCGCTCGACGTTTACGATGTCGAGCCGCTGCCGGCGGACCACCCGCTGCTCGAGCTCGACAACGTGCTCATGACGCCGCATCTGGGCTATGCAACACTGGACAGCCTTGAAGCCTTCTACCGGAACGCGGTGGACAACATCAACGCGTGGGCGGCAGGTGAGCCGGTGAACGTGCTGAACGGAGACTCACTCACTGAGCTTCGCCGCTAGTTGCGGCGATGGGCGAGGTAGTCGACGAGCGCTTCGAGCGATTGCCGGGCCCGGGCATCGGGCAACGTCGCAACGGCAGTACGCGCGGCGTTCCGGTAGCCTTCCAGTTGTGCCAGCGTCTCGTCAATCGCGGACGAATTGCGCACGAACTCCACCATCGTCGTGAGGTCGCCTTCGTCGCGGCTGCCGTCCCGCAGGCGGCGCACCACAGCCTCGTCGGGATGACTTGCGGCGAATAGCAGCGCGGGCAGCGTGAGCGTCCCCTGCAGGAGGTCGTTCCCTACGGGCTTGCCCAACTCCTCCTCGTTGCTCGTGAAGTCGAGCACGTCGTCCACAATCTGAAAGGCCATGCCCACGTTGTACCCGAACGAGCGCAACGCCTGTGACTCCGCCTCCGGCGCGCCGCTCAGCACCCCGCCGGACTCTGCCGCTGTGCAGATCAGCGAGGCGGTCTTGTCATAGATGCGCCGCTCGTAGTCCGCCGACGTCTGTGCCCAATCGTGCTTGCTGAGTCGCTCCGTGAGTTCGCCGCGCGCCAACTCCATGATCGTCTCCGCGAAGCGGCGCACAACGCGGATGTTCTCCGTATCGCAGACGAACGTGGCCGACGCCGCGAACACGTAGTCGCCCAGCAGCACCGCCATATCGTCGCCCCACAGCCTGCTCACCGTGGCACGACCACGGCGCTTCTCGGAGTGGTCGACCGTATCGTCGTGGATGAGCGAGGCGATGTGCAGCAGTTCCACCGCGGTGGCCATCTTGACCAGCCTCTCCTCCTCGCCCGGGCGCAGTGCCCCGGCGAGGAGCGTTATCGTAGGGCGCACCAGCTTGCCGCCGCCCTCCACGACATGCGCGACCATCTCTCGAGGTACTCCGGAACTCTCCGCAAGGCTGCCGAGGTTCCCCATGACCAGATCGAGGCCGTCGAACACGGGTTCGTAGATGTACCGCGCCTGTTCGTCCAGCCGGTTGCGTACCGTAAGCGTCTCGGTCATATTCCCTTCCGCTATCCCATCTGGGCCAGCATCTCGGTGGCCACGGAGTCGTCCAGTTTCGTGAAGAGCGGGGTGGGTTCGGGCAACGGAGCGCCCGGTTCGCTGCTCTCGAACCGCCAGCCCACGTCCTGCACGCGGCCTTCCCTGCCGAGCAGTTCGTGGAGGCGTTGCGTGCTGAACGGAAGGAACGGGTGAAGCGTCACCCGCAGCGCCATGAGCGCCTGCATCGCCGTGTACAACGTACGACCTGCGGCGGCCTTGTCGCTCTTCACCTGCTTCCATGGCGCTTGCGCGTCAAGGTAGCGGTTCGCCTCGCGCGCCAGCGCCATCGAGGCGTTCAGCGCCTCCCGCAGCCGTACCGCCTCCAGCGATTCGGCAACCGCGTCCATGGCTGTCTTCGCCTTGCCGATGAGTTCCTCGTCAGCCTGGCCAAGTTCTCCGGGTTCCGGCACGCACTTCTTGAAGTTGCGGTAGACCTGCGTCAATATCCGGTGCACGAGGTTCCCGAATGTCGCGACGAGTTCGTCGTTGTTGCGGCGCACGTATTCGCTCCACGTGAAGTCGGCGTCGCTCGTCTCGGGCAGGTTGGCTGCAAGGTGGTACCGCAGTGGGTCCGGCGGGAAGCGGTCCAGGTAGTCCGGCACCCAGACAGCCCAGTTGCGGCTCGTGGAGAGCTGACGCCCCTCCAGGTTCAGGAACTCGTTGGCTGGCACGTCGTACGGGAGGAGGTAAGCCGCCTGTCCCAGCAGCATCGCCGGCCAGATGATGGTGTGGAAAGGAATGTTGTCTTTGCCGACGAAGTAGTAGGCGCGCGTGGACGGGTCCTCCCAGAAGGGACGCCACGCGTCCGGCTCGCCCTTGAGCGCCGCCCACTCCACGCTGGCGGAGAGGTAACCGATGACCGCCTCGAACCAGACGTAGATGCGGCGGTCCTCGTAGCCTTCCGCCGGCACCGGCAGGCCCCAGTCCAGGTTGCGCGTTATGGCGCGGTCCTTCAGTCCCTCACGCAGGAATCCCAGCGTGAAGTTGCGAACGTTGGGACGCCAGTGCCGCTGCTCTTCCACCCACTGGGTGAGTTGGTCGCGGAAGGCGCTCAGCCGCAGGAACTGGTGCTCGGTGTCACGAATCTCGACCGGGTATCGTTCCCCGTCCACGTTGTACGCCGGGTTACCGAGGTCCACCGGATCGAGGATGGAGCCGCAGTTGTCGCACTGGTCGCCGCGGGCGTCCTCGAACTGGCAACTGGGGCAGACGCCGCGGACGTAGCGGTCAGGCAGGAAGCGGTCGAATTCCGGCGAGTACGCTACCTTCATGCTCGACTCGTAGATGTACCCCTCCGCCTGAAGCGCCCGCCAGAGGTCGTGCGTGACCTCCCGGTGGTTGTCGGTCATGGTCGTCGTGAAGAGGTCGAATGAGATACCGAGCCGCTCCCATGATTCGAGGAACGAGGCGTGGTAACGCTCGACCACCTCCCTCGGAGGGACGCCCTCAGCGTCCGCGCGCATAGTGATCGGCGCGCCGTGGGAGTCGCTGCCGGACACCATGAGTACGTCGTTCCCGCGCATGCGGTGGTAGCGGGCAAAGACATCCGCGGGAAGGTAGGCTCCAGCGATGTGACCGAGATGCAGCGGGCCGTTGGCATAGGGCCAGGCGACCCCTATGAGGATGCGTTCAGGCATGGATTACTCTCACGCATTCTAGCAGTCCCAGAATCTGGGTGCCGGAGTCGCCATTCGGCGCGCAGACCCCGCGTCGTAGCCGGCGGGATGTGCGGTTATTCCGGCTCCCACGCCGCATAGGCCGTGCGGCGCGGCACGCGCAGTTGGGCCGACACCTGCACTGCGGCATCTCGCCGGCCCAGCCCGGAGGCACGCGCAACAGCCATCGCCTCCGCGATGCGCTCCGCCGATGGTGGTTCGCCGGGCGGAGCATCCGGGGCTCCTTCCACGACCAGTGTGAACTCCCCTCGTGGCGCGTCGAAGTAGGTGACCGCCTGCTGGACCGTCCCCCGAAAGACCTCCTCGTGCGCTTTGGTCATCTCCCGGCATACAGCAACACGCCTGTCACCGAGCGTCTCTTCGATGTCAGCGAGCGTCGCCAGCAACCGGTGGGGCGCCTCGAAGAGCACCAGCGTCGCTCGCAGCGAAGACGCCTCTGTGAGAACGGTGCGGCGAGCCTTCGCCGTCCGCGGCAGGAATCCCAGGAAGTGAAAGGCGTCCGCCGGAAACCCTGCTATGGCCAGGGCTGCGGTGACTGCGGACGGCCCCGGCACGCTCACGACGCCGAATCCGGCCCGGGCGGCTTCGGTAACGAGTCCCGCGCCGGGATCGCTCACCCCTGGTGCGCCCGCGTCCGTCACGAGCGCCACGTCTCCCTCCCTCAACGCGTTGAGCAACGCGGGCATCCGCTGCCGCGCGTTGTGCTGGTTGTAGCTCATCGTGCGTGTCGACACGCCGAGGTGGCTGAGCAGCTTCCGCGTCCGCCGCGTGTCCTCCGCGGCGATCAATAGCACCTCTCCGAGCAAACGTGCGGCGCGAGGCGTGAGATCTTCGAGGTTCCCTATAGGGGTCGCAACGACGTAGAGCGTTCCGCTCACGGCGCAACCTGGGGCTGCTGGGCGCTCGACACTGACACGGTCACCCCCTCACCGCCCATGGTCGTCGCATCGGGAAGGCGCTGGACCAGCAATGTGTTGAAGTTCGAATCGTCGTAGTCCCAGCGCGGGATGTCCCGCGGGTTTATCTGTGCAGGGCAGAAGAGACCGGCGGCCAGGGCATCGATAACGGGCTTCACGAAGTTATCCAGATCCAGTCGCTGGTTGCCGTGGTTCGGAGGGTAGAAGGTGAATGCAAGCGTAACCGCGTAAGTATCGGCAGTCTTCCATGGCTCTCCGCCTCGTACAGCCTTGACTGCGGATGCAACGCGCACCTTCCACGCCTGGAGCGCTTGCGCTCGCTCTGTGATGGAGTTGATGGCACTGCCATTCACCCGAACCGACAACGGTGGCCTCGCAGGCCTCGCGAATTCGACCACCCCGTCTCTGAGCACCAAGTCGTCGTCCGTCATGCATCCCTCATTTCGACGGGCCGGGTTCTATAATCAGCCCTTGTCGGATTGTAGAACGAAAGGAGCACACGATGGACGCGCTGTACACGGAAGAGGAGCGGCTGCTGCGAAACACCATGCGCGAGTTCGCCGACGCGGAGCTCGCCCCGAACGCCGCTCGCTGGGACGAGAACGAGGAGTTCCCCTGGGAGAGCGTCGAGGCCATGAAACGCATGGGCCTCATGGGGATGACCGCGAAGACGGCCCATGGCGGTGAGGGAGCATCCTACGCTGAGCTTGCCATCGCCGCCGAAGAGGTCGCGCGCGCCTGCATGACCTCCAGCACGACGCTCCTCGCCCATCTCTCCCTGGGCGTCTCCACGATCGACCGCTTCTGCAACGGCGAGCAGGCGGAGCGCTTCCTCCCGGCTGCGTGCGCGGGCGACAAGATCGTGGCGTGGGCGCTCTCCGAGCCCAGCTCTGGCAGCGACGCCGCCGACATGCAGACCACCGCCGTCCACAACGGCAACGGTGCGTACGTGCTCAACGGCTCCAAGATATTCATCACCAACGCGGAGCAGTCCGGCCTCATGGTCGTCTTTACCGCAACCGACCGCTCGAAGGGCTACCGGGGAACGACCGCGTTCGTCGTCGAGAGCGACAGCCCGGGCATCGAGATGCGCGGCATGCACGGCAAGCTCGGCATCCGCGGCTCCGGTACCGCCGAGGTCTATTTCAACGACGTACACGTTCCCGTGGACAACCGCCTGGGCGAGGAAGGCGAGGGCTTCCGCATCGCGATGACCATCCTGGACTCCAGCCGCATCTCACTCGCCACGCAGTCGGTGGGGCTCGCACAGGGCGCGTTCGAGGCAGCCATCCGCTACACGCAGCAGCGCGAGACGTTCGGTCAACTGCTCAAGGAGCGTCAGGCCATCCAGTTCATGCTCGCGGACATGGCTACCCAGATCGACGCCGCGCGGCTGTTCACCAGGCGCGCCGCCCAACTGAAGGACGCGGGGCTTCCCCACACCCGCGAGTCCGCCATGGCGAAGCTGTACGCTTCCGAGGCCGCCCACTTCTGCGTCGACAGGGCTGTCCAGATTTTCGGGGGCTACGGATTCTTCAAGGAGAACCCGGTCGAGCGCATGTACCGTGACCAGCGCATCACTGAGATCTACGAGGGCACATCGGAGGTTCAGCGCATCGTCATCGCACGCAGCCTGCTCAAGGAGTACGCGATCGAGTAGCGGCGTTTTCCACGATGAGAGTGCTGCGTTCATAGCCCCTCCTTACCGCTCCGATTCTCCGCAGGGATGCGACGGAGGCAATCAGTCCAGGGCCGAACATCACTCGCCTCCCCACCGCGACATCCGCCCCTTACGCCGCCGCCCATCCCTGTCCTACCATGTTTCGGTCGGTTGGGCCCCCCGGCCACGCCCGCAGGCGGCTCCGCCCGGTGACCACGGTTCTGGTCAGAGGTGGAATGAGCACGAATGAGCCTAGATGAGCCACTTATTCCAACGTTTTCGATCGCTCACGCCTGAGGCCCCGTCCGCACGAATGGAACGGCGTGCTCATTCCGGGTTATCTGTGCTCAGAAGCGTGCTGGCAGCGCTCATTAGCTGTCCTTCGCTGCTCATTCGAGTTCCATGGGCTCTCCTCGGGGGAGCGGCTCGTTCAGAATGTTCTGGGTTGGCCGCCTGACGCGGTTGCCCGAAATGCGCTACTATCCAGACATGACACTCGCAAGCAGTAACACCCGGGTCGGCGCGCTCAACCACGTCGGCCTCGCCGTCGTCAGCATTGAGGAGTCTCTGCTGCAGTTCTACGACCTGCTGGACTCCCCGCAGGCGGCACGCATCCTCGTGAACGAAGAGCACGGAGTGCGGGGGGCCTTCATCGAACAGGGAGAGACGCACATCGAACTGCTCCAACCGCTCCGCGCCGACTCGGTCATCGGCCGGTTCCTGGAACGCCATGGCGAAGGCATCCATCACATGGCGTTCACTGTGGATGACGTCGACGTGAAGGCCCGCGAGCTCGAATCCCTCGGCATTCCCATCATCACCGGGCCCCGCGAGGGGTTCACGGGACGGATCGCCTTCACCGACCCCTCGAAGACCCACGGCGCGCTCCTCGAGTTCGTGACCCCTTACGAGCACTGACCTTCCCCGATGGCGGAAGCCCTCCGAGTCCTCATCGCCAAGCCTGGTCTCGATGGCCATGATCGTGGCGCGCGTGTGATCGTGCGTCTGCTGCGTGAGTCAGGTTTCGATGTGGCGTACACCGGCATCCGCAGGACACCGGATGAGATTGCCGAACAGGCGCGTGAGTTTGGCGCTGAAGCCGTCGGCCTGAGTATCCTCTCCGGCGCGCACATGGAACTCGTCCCTGCGGTCATCGAGGCACTGCAGCGCGCGGGGCTGGAACATGTCCCGTTGATCGCCGGCGGCATCATCCCCCCGCAGGACCGTACCGCACTCCTTGAGATGGGAGTCGCCGCGATATTCACGCCCGGAGCGCGCTCCGATGACCTGCTCACCGCCCTCCGCGCCGCTGCCGAAGCCGGACGCCGCGCCCAGGAGCGCTGACCGTCAGTATCCGGCGCTCGTCCTGCCTCCTGCGCCGCCTGCTATACTTATACGGTTGCGTACGGATACGGCGATGAGCCTGCAGCTACAAGTGAACGTCGCCCAGCTCCTCAAGGACGCTGTCGGGGCCACCCGAACGTTCGAGGTCGACGGCCCCGAACTCGAATCGGATGACGGCTCTCCGGCCTGCGTCCAGGGGAAGTTGCGGCTCACCAGGACAGATCGGGGAGTATGGGTTTCCGGCTCTGTCACGTTCTCCTCAGACTACGTCTGCAGCCGGTGTCTCGCTCCGTTCGCATCGTGGGGAGAAGCGAAGGTGGACGATGTCTTTCTCCCGAACGTGGACATCGCCACCGGAGCGAAGCTCCGCTACCATGACGACGGAAGCGGAGCGGACTTGAACAGCATCGACGAGCAGCATGTGCTCGACCTGACCGACACGCTACGTCAGTACAGACTGGCAGCCATCCCGATGGCGCCCGTCTGCCGGGAGGACTGCAAGGGAATCTGCCCCGAGTGCGGAACCAACCTCAATGAGGTCGCTTGCTCATGCGAGCGCTATCAGGACCAGCGTTGGACCGTGCTGCGGGAGCTTTTGGAGTGAGCGAGCCATGCCCCCTCTACCAAAGAGAAAGCGATCCAAGTCCCGCGTCGGCACGAACCGCGCCCACCAGCACATCTCGCTTGTGGGCCTCGTGGAATGTCCGCGCTGCCACGAAGCGATGAGGCCGCACCACGTCTGCCCTTCCTGCGGCTACTACCGCGGACGCGACGTGCTCCGCGTGGACAGCACCCTCGACTAACGCGCGCCTGCGCTCGATGACAACCGCCTTCATCTTCCCCGGACAGGGCGCTCAGGCAGTCGGCATGGGCGCCGATGTCTACCACGGCTCCCCAGCGGCACGAGCTGTCTTCGACGAAGCAGACGAGGTTCTGGGGTTCCCTCTTTCTCGATTGATCCTGGAGGGGCCTGCTGACGAACTCGTGCGTTCGTTGAACGCCCAGCCTGCCATTCTGTGCGTAAGCATCGCGATGCTCAGGGCGGCAGAGGACAGCCTCGGCGCCAGGATGCCCAGGCCTGTTTTCACCGCCGGGCACAGTGTCGGCGAATACGCCGCCCTCGTTGCCGCCGGTACGCTCTCCCTTTCTGAGGCCCTGCGCCTCGTGCGGATGCGCGGCGAACTCATGCAGGCGGCCTGTGACGCTACTCCAAGCGGAATGGCAGCTCTCATCGGCCTCACCCTGGAGCCTGCCCGGCGCGCTTGCGAAGGCACCGGCGCACAGGTGGCCAACGTCAACTCCGCAGAACAGATCGTGCTGGGCGGTCCGAACGGTGCCCTGGAGAGGGCGATTGCGAATGCGAAAGAGGCTGGAGCGCGCCGCGCGATCCCGCTGGACGTCGCGGGCGCATTCCACACTGAAGTCATGCGTCCGGCGCAGGAAGCGATGGCCCACGTCCTTGCAGAAGCAGCCCTGGGCGATTCCACTGTACCTGTGGTAGCCAACACGACGGCTCTGGCGATCGGAGCAGCGGGGGAGATACGGTCAGAACTCGAATCTCAACTCTGCGGTTGCGTCTATTGGCAACAGTCCGTGGAGCTCATGGCAGCGAAAGGAGTGGACCGATTCATCGAATTCGGCCCGGGTAAGGTGCTCACCGGACTCTCTCGGCGCATCGCACCGGACACTGCGGCGCTGGCCGTACCAGACCTAGACGCTATCGGTGCGCTGGCGTAAGATTGTGAAGAAACTTGCCTCCTTTAGTGGCTGAGGCATCTCCTTAACAAGCCGATGAACGAGTCTCCCGGTGGTACGACAAGGGCCAACCGAAGCCGCAGGCGTCCAGAGCATCAGGGACGCGTGCTCGCGCTCCAGGTGCTCTACGAGTGCGACCTCACCCAGCACGAATGGCGGTCCGCACTGGAAGCACATGCGGACGAGTTGCATGCAACCCATGATGCCGTCTGCTTCGCGGAAAACTGCATCGAAGGTGTCGTCAAGGAGCAGGGCAACCTGGACGCCCTCATCCAACGGCACCAGCACCAGTGGCCTGTCGAGCAACTTGCCGCGGTCGACCGGGCTGTGCTCCGGCTGGGGCTGTTCGAACTGGCTGACGGTTCGTCCACACCTCCGGTGGTGGCTATCAACGAGGCCGTGGAGTTGGCGAAGACTTTCGGAAGTGATGGGTCCGCCAGGTTCGTCAACGGCGTGCTTGGGGCATCGTTCAACGAGCAACAAAACAGAACAGCAGGATGTTGAGGGAAGACATGGCGACCGTCTATGACCGTGTAAAGAATGTAGTAGTGGACAGGCTGGGGGTGGAGGAGAGCGCCATCGCCATGGAGTCCTCTTTCGTGGACGACCTGAACGCCGACTCCCTGGACCTGGTTGAACTGATCATGGCTTTCGAGGAGGAATTCTCGACCGATTCGCTCGCGCTGAAGATTTCCGACGAGGACGCGGAGCAGATCAGGACCATCCAGAACGCCGTGGACTTTATCAAGAGCAAGGGCGTTTCCGACTGACAGGACGCCCGTGGCTGACCTTCAGGCACTCCACCAACAGATACACACCTGTCAGGATTGTGCTCTCCATCGTACGCGGGAGAATGCGGTGCCGGGAGAGGGTGCACACAACGCCTCGCTCATGTTCGTCGGCGAAGGCCCCGGCTTCAACGAGGACCGCCAGGGCAGGCCTTTCGTCGGCGCAGCAGGACAGTACCTCAACGAACTGCTCCATTCGATCGGGCTGAAGCGGGAGGACGTATTCATCACCAACATGGTGAAGTGCCGCCCTCCCAACAACCGTGACCCCTACCCCGGTGAGATCAACGCCTGCTCTGGGTATCTCAACGCTCAGATAGAGACCATCAGACCCGCAGTCATTGTTCCGTTGGGGCGTCATGCACTTGCCCGCTGGTTCCCCCGAGACTCAATCAGCAAGGTGAGGGCGCGGCCTCGCACCTTTAACGGCATCACCGTCTTCCCCCTGTACCATCCGGCTGCCGCGTTGCACAACGGCGCACTCCGGGCCACCATCGAAGCCGACTTCGCGAAGCTGGGCGCCTTGCTCAAGGAGCGGGAGTCCCCTGGAGCGAATGCCGTGTCCGACACCCCTGACGAGGCCGACAACTCCCAGCAATTGAGCATGTTCTAACCTATGCCGTACCCCATCCGCATCGTTCCCATCGGCGGCCTCGGTGAGGTGGGCAAGAACATGCTGTGCGTCGAGTACGGCGACGATATCGTCGTCATCGACGCAGGGCTCATGTTCCCCAAGCAGGAGATGCTCGGCATAGACCTTGTGCTGCCGGACGTCTCCTACCTGGTCGCCAACGCAGAGCGGTTGCGGGCGATCCTTATCACCCACGGACACGAAGACCACACCGGAGCACTGCCCTATGTGCTGCGCGAACTGGACGTGCCCGTTTACGCGCCACCGCTCGCCCACGACCTGATCGAAGTGAAGCTGCGCCAGCACCACATGGGCGACGTGGAACTTCATGAGGTCGACGCCGGCAGCATCCTGGACTTCGGTGACATTCAGGTGGAGTACTTCCGCGTATGCCACAGCATCCCGGACGCCTGCGGCATCGCGCTGCGTACGCCGGCTGGGCTCATCGTCCACACCGGGGACTTCAAGATAGACCACACACCGGCGGACGGACGCCCCACCGACCTCCAGCGGCTCGCGGAACTCGGAAGTGAAGGAGTCCTCCTGCTGCTCTCCGATTCCACATATGCCGAAATGCCGGGTTACACACCATCGGAGAGCGTCGTGGCGGTCGCGCTCGATCACGTCATCGCCGACGCGCCGGGGCGGGTGCTCATCGCCACGCTCGCATCGCTCATCGCACGTGTGCAGCAGGTGCTGGACGCCGCAGTGAAGCACGGACGGAAGGTCGCACCAGCCGGGCGCTCCATGATTGACAACGTCAACATGGCTGTGGCGAACGGCTACATCGCGGCCCCGCCCGGCACATTGCTCGATCTGCAGGCCTTGAGCACTCTCCCTCACGATCGGCAGGTCATCGTCCTCACCGGCTCACAGGGTGAACCACTCTCCGTCCTCTCCAGAGTAGCCAACAACGCCAACCGGGACATCGAAGTGCACGAGAATGACACTGTCGTCATCTCGGCCACGGCCATCCCCGGCAACGAGACCGTCATCGCCTCCGTCGTGGACAACCTGACACGGAGAGGAGCTCGAGTACTGACCCGCCGCACGTCCCCCGGCGTCCACGTTCCCGGCCACGGGAGTCAGGAAGAACTCAAACTGATGCTCCGCCTCATCAACCCGCACTACTTCGTACCGGTTCACGGCGAATACCGGATGCTCGCGGCACATGCAGACCTCGCCCGGCAGACCAGCGTCGCGCCGGAGAACATCTTCGTTCTGGAAGACGGTGACGTGCTGGAATTGGACGACAGCGGCGCTGGACTTGTAGAGCCTATCCAGGCAGGTCACGTCTACGTGGACGGGCTCCGCACGTGGGACGTCGGCGAGGCTGTGCTGCGGGACCGTCGTATGCTATCCCGCGACGGGTTCGTCGTGGTCGTCGTCCCCGTCGACCAAGCGACGGGCAGGGTATACGGAGAGCCGGAGATCGTATCGAGCGGTTTCACCGTGCCCGGGGAGGCCGAAGAACTCATGGAACGCGCGGCGGCAATCGTTGTTGAGGCGCTCCGTGCTCCCGACCTCGACCCTCTCAACGAGGACCACGTCAACGACCGCGTGCGCGAAGCTCTCAGCCGTTTCCTTTACAAAGAGACGCGCAGCCGCCCGATGATCCTTACCATCCCTGTGGAAGTCTGAGCCCAACCGGCCTCGCTGCCCCACCCTACCCGGTTGCGGGAACGCCTTCGGCCTATCTCTTCATAATCTGCAAGCAGACCCGGCTCACAACCGGGATGCAGCCGGTTAAAGTCCGAAGAGTGAAGCACCGAATCGCTGCATTGTTGTTCAATCAGGTCGGCGTTCTGCTCGTGCTGATCGTGGCGGCCTTAGTGGCCTACGTCATCATCGGGCAGCCTGCCTGGGCGATAGACCCGTTGCGTGGAGCTGCCTCCGACATCCTGGGCGGCCTCGGCGTAGGGTTGGTCCTGCTACTTGCCTTGGCCAGTTGGCTGGGGTGGTTGGCCTCCCGCGGGTTGAGGTTTCTTATCCGCCAGTGGCGCTACGTGTTCGGGCTGGCCTTCCTCATGGCTGGAGCGCTAGCTTTCCTATCCTACTTTCACACCGGGTTTCCCCTTATCGGCACCGCGCCGTTAGGAGGTGATCTGGGCGGTCAGATCCGCGGGACCTACGGTGCACCTGGAGTCCTCCGCACCGCCGTTCTCGTCACGCTCGGTGCGTGGCTCATCGCGCCCGTGTTTTTCAACCACGCTGCGCTGTGGATAGGACGCGGAACGGTTGCGACGGGCAGGGGTATCGGCAGCGGTGTGAGCCGCATGCGACGTAGGGAAGGCTCTGCCCTGCAGGAAGTAGACGACTATCTCACCTCCAGCGCCACCGCCTCCCGCGCTGCGCAGATGGAAGCCCTCCTTGCAGCAGATGACTACCGCCGAAGAACAGCCGCTCAGAGCGTTGTCACTCGGAGTGCCCCCGCTCCTCGGGGCCTCGCGTACCTGGAGCCGACTTCCCCCAAACCGATCGTTTCCCGTCCTTCAGAGCCCGAAGCCAGACCGGAACGGAAGCCCGACCTTTGGCCTGGCCTGAGAAGCAATGAGCCTGCGGCCGCAGAGCTGCAGCCGAATGCAGCTACAGCCACGATGGCACCCCCGCTCACCCAGAGCGAACCATACAGCGAGCCAATGCGTGTGGCGCCGCCCGACGCCGTGGAAGAGCAGCCGGCACCTGAACAGACCCACATACCGGAAGAAACATACGTCAACGGTACGCTCCACGCGGACGTGGAAGAGACCCTTGCCCTCGCTATCCCGGTAGAGATTCCGTGGGGCGAGATTACCGTTACACCAGAGCCATCCGCCCTCGAGCCAGAGGCTCCCCGGGCTGCAGCCCCTCTCCCTGATCTGCTTCCCCCGCTCGAACTCCTTGCGGCGCCGGTAGCCGCCGGGAGCATCACCGAGGAACACCTCACTACTGCCGCGCTCATCGAGGAGACGCTCGCACAACATGGCGTCGAGGTCAGCGTGTCGGAGATACGGCCGGGGCCAAGTGTCACGATGTTTGGCATCGTGCCCGGATGGAACCGCAAGGCAATGTCTGCTCGGGCGCGGGCGCTCGCCGCGCAGGAAGACAACCAGGTGCAGATGGAGGTGCGGAACCGCGTCAAGGTGGACAGCATCCTTGCACGGGAGAAGGACCTCGCCCTGGCGCTCGCCGCGCCCACTCTCCGCATCCAGGCACCCGTCCCCGGGGAATCGCTCGTCGGCGTGGAGATGCCCAACAAGTCTTCTTCCATGGTGACCATCCGTACCGTGATGGAGTCTCCTGAGTATGAACGGATGCTCGCTGCCGGAGGCCTGCCCGTGGCGCTCGGCCTGGCCTCAGCCGGCGAGCCCGTCGCACTCGACCTGCTGAAGATGCCGCACTTGCTCATTGCCGGTGCCACAGGCAGCGGAAAGAGCGTCTGCATCAACACCATCATCTCGTCCATCATCTGCCACCAGGATCCTGCCAAGGTACGCATGCTCCTGGTCGACCCCAAGCGCGTGGAACTCACTCCCTACAACGGCATCCCCCACCTGTTAACGCCCGTCGTCGTCGACCCGGACAGGGTTGTTCGCCTGCTGAAGGGCGCCATCCAGGAGATGATGCGGCGGTACAAGCTGCTGGAGGAGGCCGGGGCGCGCAACATCGTCTCCTACAACAGCAATCCGCGGGCCACCGAGGAGATGCCGTACTTCGTCATCTGCATCGACGAGCTGGCGGACCTCATGATGACCGCCTCCTTTGACGTCGAGCAGTCGCTCTGCCGCCTCGCCCAGCTGGGCCGGGCGACGGGCATCCACCTCATCGTCGCAACGCAACGGCCCTCCGTGGACGTACTCACCGGGCTCATCAAGGCC
>JAPOOH010000034.1 GCA_026713505.1 Chloroflexota bacterium
ACACCGGCGAGTGGGGACTCGCGACGCTGGAGGTGGTGCTCGGCATCATCCAGTCCGGCGCGGAGGGAAGAGAGATACAGATGCAGCACCAGGTCCCGGTGCACGAGCGCTACGGCGAGGCGCGCAACTTCTCGCCGGTGTGGAAGATGGGCCTGTCCTCCACCACCGCGTCGTACAGCTCTTCGAGCTCCGCGCGGCGGTAGCCGGGGCCCATGTCGCGGTCGACCGCAAGGTCGATGCTGTGCGTGCCGCGGTCGTCGTAGAGGATGAGGCCGCTCGGGCCGTGGCGGATGTCGCCGCGTTCGCACGTAGCTATGAGCAGGCCGAGATCCTCCGGCACCCAGAGCTCCTCGTTCTCCGCCTTGAACACCTCGCGCTCCTGCAGGCCGCCTATGCGCAGCGCCTGCTTGTCCTCGGACTCGTCGCGGGTGCCCTCGCGCATCTGGCGGCGCACCTCCACGCGCTCCTCGGAGGTGTAGCGCTGGCGGTCGTGTCCCCAGGTCACGAACTCCGCGCCCATCACGTAGCCGTAGCCGTTGTGGCAGACGAGCGAGGTCGTGCCGTCCTCGAACTCGAGGAATGCGGCGTAGTAGCCCGGGATGGGGCGCTCCGGCATCCATTGGCCGGTCGCGCCGCGCACGCTCTTTACCATGCCGCCGCCGAGCAGCCGCACGCTGTCTATCTGGTGCGGCAGTTGGCGCATCGGCAGGCCGCCGCCCTGCGCCATGTCCAACTCCTCCCACGTACGCGGGCGGAGCATCCAGTCTGTGTAGGCGAACGCGTTGATGGCCCGCGCACGGCCTATCTCGCCGGACTGGATGATCTTCCACATCGTGCGGACGGGCGGGGTGAAGCTGCGCGTGTGCCCCGCCAGGAACTTCACGCCGGTACGGTTGGCCGTCTCCACCATCTTCTGCGCGTCTTCGAGGTTGAGCGCCATCGGCTTCTCGACCACGACGTGCTTGCCGGCCTCCATCGCCCGGATTGAGTGCTCGGCATGGAACCGGTTCGGGGTCGAGACCCATACCGCCTCTACCCCCGGGTCCGCCAGCATCTCGTCGTAGTCGCCGTACCCCTTCGCGTTGTAGCGCTCGGCGAACCGGTTCAAGGTGTCTTCATTGACGTCGCAACCGGCCACGAGCCGGAGCTCCGGCATCGCCTCCATCGCAGGCAGCATCTCCGTGCCGCCGACACCGATACCGACCATCGCGAGTCCCAATCGCCTCTTGCTTGCCATACAACCTCCATGCTGAAAACGCGACCGGCAGGGACCGCGCCGCGCTGTGTGGAACACTACATGAAGCGCCCGTGCTTCTCAACCGCGGGCGGGAAGGGGACACGTCGTGCTGACAGCCTGGGGAAGCCTCACAGGCCTGCAATTGACAGAAGAACATATGTTCTATTACAGTGCTCTTTCCCAGTCTTGCTGGGGCAAGCAAGCGTTTAGGGGAGAGCGTCTTGCGCGTCGCATGTGTTTTGATCACTCATCTCAGGGCAAAGGTGGAGCTGCAGCGACAGCCTCACCTGGCCGACAGGCCGGTTGTCATCGCGGACCGCTCGTACGGGAGGCCCGTGGTCGCCGACCGTTTCCCTGCGTGCGCGGGAGTAACCGTGGGCATGCCCCTGGAAGAAGCCCTCTCCCGCAACGCCGGGGCCGTCGTCCTTGAGTCCGATGAGCCAACCTACCAGCGAGTGTTCAGCCGGGTGGTCGTCGCTCTGCAGGGGATCAGCGACCGCGTCGAGAGCGCTGGCCTCGGCGCCGCCTACGTCCGCCTGGACGGCCTGGAGCGGCTGTACGGCGCCGAGGACGGGACGCTCCAGGCGCTGCTGAACGCACTGCCGGCATACCTGCGGCCGCGCATCGGGGTTGGCGATGCGAAGTTCCCCGCTTTCGTGGCGGCGCAGACCAACGACGCTCCGGGTGTGACACGCGTCCCGGCGGACGCTGCCGCGTTCCTCGCGCCGCACTCCATCGACCTGCTCCCAGTCGACTTCGAGGTGCGCAGCCGCATGCGCCGCTTCGGTCTCCACACGGTGGGCAACGTCGCGGAGATGAGACCGGAGCCGCTCATCGACCAGTTCGGGGTCGCGGGCAGGCGGGCTTGGGAGCTCTCCCGCGGCATCGACGGCGACCCTGTCGTTCCCCTCCCATACGAGGAGGCCGTCGTCGAACGCACGGCCCTCCCGTTCGCCTCGGCCTCCACGGAATGGCTGCTGACGGCGGTGGACACCCTGCTCAAACGCGCGTACTCCCGTCCGCATATGCAGGGCCGCTACGCAGGCAGGGGCACGCTGGAGTGCGTCCTGGAGAGAGCCACCCCCTGGGAACGGCCGATCAACTTCAAGCAACCGGTGGGGAGGTGGGAAGAGGCCGCTGCCCTCATGCGCCGTCAGCTCGAACGGGACCTTCCCGTCGCCCCGGTTGAGGAGGTCTCCCTCACGCTCTCCCGTCTCACCGGTGAGGCGGGGACGCAGCCGGGGCTCTTCCGCGACGTTCAGAGAGACCGAGACCTCCGGCTGCTGGACGCGGAGCGGCAGATACAGGCCCGCATCGGCGGCAGCCACGCCCTCTACCGGGTGGTCGACGTCGCACCCTGGCATCCCGCCCCGGAGATGCGGGCGGTGCAGGTCCCCATCGACCCATCGGGCAGGGACGGCATGAAGCCGCTCGCCATACCGGTTGCGGTTGCAGTGGAGGAGGGGTCCCATGGCGAGCCAGTGGCGGTCCGCCTCGATGAGCGATGGCACGCGCTGGCCTGCATCGAGGAGAGTTGGCTCTTCGACCTCTGGTGGATGCCGCAACCGGTGAGCCGGGCCTACTTCCGGGTGAGCCGCCGCGATGGCGGCTCGCTCGTCCTGTTCCGAGACCAGACGGACTTCTGCTGGTACCGGCAGACGTCCTGACAGGTACCCTCCCATGACAACCGGCTACGTTGAGCTGCACGCCAAGAGTTTCTACTCCTTCGGAGAAGGCGCATCGCACACGCACGAGCTGTTGGCGCAGGCGAAGGAGCACGGCTACGACGCCCTCGCACTGACCGATACCAACCTCTGTGGGGCGCTGGAGTTCGCCCGTCTGGCAGGCAGCCTCGGCGTGCACCCCATCACCGGCGGGGAGGTCACCCTGCTGGACGGCTCCCGTATCGTGCTGCTGGCGAGATCGAGGCTGGGCTACGGTAACCTCTCCCGGCTCTTCACCCTCGCGAACGCCACCGACCGCAGGGAGCCGAGACTCGACCCCGCGCACCTGCGCGAGCATGCCGAAGGCCTGGTGCTCCTTACCGGAGGCAGGGACGGGCCGCTGGCGAATCTCGTGCTGGACGGACGGCACATGGAAGCCCGCGAACTGCTGGACGGCTATCGTTCATGGTTCGGGCGCGGTGCGGTCTGCGTGGAGCTGCAGCAGAACTTCCTGCAGGGCGACACGCGCCGCAACCGTGAGTTGGCACGCATCGCGGATGACATGGGGCTACCTGTCGTTGCCACGAACGACGTCCACTACCACGCGCCGGAGCGCTGCCGCCTGCAACACGCGCTGGTGGCCGCCAGGCTCAACACCACCATCGACCGGGCATTGCCCTTCATCCGGCCCAACCACCACCTGCACCTGAAGTCCGCCGGCCGGATGGCGCGGCTCTTCCACGAGCGGCCCGATGCGATAACCAACACCTGCCGCATCGCGGAGCTGTGCGCGTTCAACCTGAGCGCCGACCTCGGCTACACCCTGCCGGAGCCGCAACTGCCGGAGGGCGACACCGCGGAGGGGTTCCTGCGGCGGCTCTGCATAGAAGCCGCCCTGCGGCGCTACGGGAGCGTGTCGGCGCGGGTCAGGGAGCGCCTCGATGAGGAGTTCCGGCTGATAGGGAAACACCGGCTCGCGGGCTTCCTGCTCCTCTACCGCGAGATCGTGCTGCTCGCCCAGGCGATCACGCAGGAGAAAGGGCTGGCGCCTCCGGAGACGCCGCTGGAGGAGCGCCCGCCGGGCAGGGGACGTGGCTCTTCCGTCGCCCTGCTCGTGGGCTACCTCATCGGCATCAGCCACGTCGACCCGCTCCGTTGGAACCTCACGTTGGAGCGTTTCATCTCCGAGGACATGTCCATGCTCCCGGACATCGACCTCGATTTCCCGCGGGCGATACGGGATGACCTCATCCGGCGGGTGCACACGCACTTCGGCCCGGAGTTCGCCGTTCTCACTGGGGCCATCGCCACGTACTCGGTGAAGGGCATCATCCAGGACCTCGGCAAGGCGCTGGGGCTGCCGAAGGAGGACCTGAGACTGCTCTCACGGCAGCTGCATTCCCTGGACGGTGACGACCTCAGGAACGAGATGCTGGACCTGCCCGCCTTCCGCGACCGCGTGGACGCCCCGGGCTGGCGCGACCTCGTCGCGCTCGCGCCCCAGCTGATGCACGCCCCGCGCAGCCTGGGGCAGCATGTCGGCGGCATGGTCCTCAGCGATTCCCCTCTCCCCGGGATGGTGCCTGTCCGCGCAGGGGCGATGGATGGGCGCTACATCATGGACTGGAACAAGGACAGTGTGGCCGACGCCAACTTCGCCAAGATCGACCTGCTCTCCCTGCCGGTGCTCGACCAGATCGAGGAGGCGCTCGACCTGATCGAGGAGCGTGAGGGACGCCGGCCCGACCTGAGCAAGCTCGACCCCGAGGACCCCGGCGTCTACGACATGATCAACGAGGGAAAGTCCAAGGGGATATTCCTGCTCCAGTCGCCGGCGCAGCTCAAGATGGGGCAGCGCCTGCGCTCGCGCAACCTGCTTGACCTCGCCTACCAGGTGGCGCTTATCAGGCCCGGCGTCGGCGTCCAGGGGAGCGCGGTGAGCCAGTTCGTGGAGCGCTATCGGCACGGCGTTCCCTGGGACTACGACCATCCCCTTGAGCAGCGTGCGCTGGAGCGGGGGTACGGCATCATCGTCTGGCAGGAGCAGGTCGTCCAGCTGCTCACTGACGTGGCCGGGATGACCGCCGCCGAGGCTGACGAGGTGCGCCGCGCGTTCGCACGGCCCAACAACGATCTCCTCATCGCCATGCATTGGGAGCGGTTCCGCGAGGGAGCGGCGCGGAACGGTGTCTCCGAAGAGGACGCCCGGAAGATATTCGCCAAGGTCAACGGCCACTACATGTTCCCTGAATCCCACTCCCACGCCTTCGGTGTCACCGCGTACCAGGCGGCGTGGCTGAAGCGCTACCACCCGGTGGAGTTCTTCACGGCGCTGATGAACAACCAGCCGATGGGCTTCTACCCCGTGGAGACCCTGAAGGAGGACGCCCGGCGCTTCGGTGTCCCGTTCCTGAACCCCGATGTGAACCGCAGCGAAGCGCGATGCGTACCCTCCGGGGATGCGGTGTTGCTGGGGCTGGGGCTGATCAAGGATGTCGGGGAGGCGTCTGCTGCCGCGCTGGTACGGGAACGCGAGGAGCACGGACCTTACCGGAGCGCAGCCGACCTCGTGCGGCGGACGGGGCTGAAACCGCAGTCTGTGCACTCTCTCGTGATGGCCGGGGCCTTCGACGGCGTAGCGCCCAACCGCCGGGAGGCTCTATGGGACGCCGGGCTCGGCATCCGCCCGGGAAGGAACGGCCAGCGGGCGTTCGCCATCGCCGATGACCGAAGCACGCCTGCATTCGACGACTTCACGGACGAGGAGAAGATGATGGGCGAGTACCGGGTGATGGGGCTCTACCCGAAGGGGCACGTCATGGAGTTCGTGCGTCCGCGCCTGCGTCCGGAGGTGTTGCCCGCCGCAGCCGTCGAGGCGGCGCGCGAGGGAGATTCCGTCGCCGTAGCCGGTTGGCCGGTGGCCCGGCAGCACCCGCGCGGGAAATCGGGGACCGTGTTCGTCACCGTTGAGGACGAGACCGGGGACGTGCAACTCATCCTCTGGCCGCATGTGTTCGCCCGGTTCAGGAGGGAGCTGGACAGCCGCCTGCTCGTGGCCCACGGCACGGTCTCTCGGTGGGACGGTACGACCAACGTCATCGTCTCCCGGTTGGAGCGATTGCAGACGAAAGCTCCGCTGCCGTCCGCGCACGACTGGCGTTAGCCGGGTTGCACTCTCGCCCAGTCTGAGCGATTCCTACGCCCCGAGTGTGTTGGTTACCGCAAGGGCGGCGAGCGCGGCCGCGATGACGAGCGTGATGGAGCCGATGAGCGCGAGCTCGCGCTTGAGGCTGCCCGTCGGCGTCATGCCGGTCAGCGGGCGTTCCCGGCGCGGAGCCGATGACACGGCAGCCCGGGCCCGGGCTGCAGGTGCGGCGGCGCGAGGCGCAGGGGCCTCTGGCGCCGGTGCAGGGGAGGGAGCAGCCTGTACCGCTTCCATCACTGTGGCATCCTCCGGCTCGGCCTCGGAGGCTTCGTCCACCGGGGGAACGTATGCGGCCTGCGCAAGCGACGGGCCGGCGATTCGCGCCTTGCGCCGCGCCCGCTCCCGCGCCTTCGCCTGTCCTGCAGCCGCTCTGCTTCCCGCCTTCTTCCGTGCCATGTCTATCCGCCTCGCTTAGTTCAGGGTCTGGGCTGTGGCGACGATGATCTCGGTCGCCTGGTCTATCGTCAGCATGTCGGTGTTGAGCACCTGGTGATAGTAGCGCGCCTCCTGGGGGTCCACGTCGAAGAAGCGCTTGAAGTAGGCGATGCGCGCGCGGTCGTTCTCCTGGACGTACCGCACGGCCTCCTCTTCGGCGAGCTGCTCGCGCTCGACGATGCGCAGGACCCGCTCGTCCATGGACGAGATGAGGCCCACATGCAGCGTGTTCGGCATTTCGCGCAGGATGATGTTGGAGCCGCGCCCCGCAATGACCACGTTGCCCGCCGCGGCGATCTCCTGGATAACGTCCGCGGTCACCTTCAGGAGGTTCTCGTCGTCGAATTCGCCGCTGCCGTGACTCTCCTCCGGAAAGTCGCGGTACTCGCGCACCAGCAGCGCGTCCAGCCCGCCACCGAAGTAGGGGTCGGCCCCGCCGCCCGCGAGCGCGGAACGTTCCAGGACCGTCTTCACGAACCCCGCGACGCGGTCACCAAGGCCGAGCGCACGTTCCGTGCGCTCGGCCACGTCCTGCTCCGACGCCCCGATCTTCTTCCCGGCCTCGGCGAGGATGGTGCGGTCCACGTGGTCTATGCCAAGCCTCTCCGAGATCTTGGGGCCGATCTCGATAACTCCGCTGCCGATCAGTCCCGTTACGGTGATAACAGGCATCTCGCAGTCCTCCTAGCCTCATCCCTTCCGGGGAGGGTCCATCTCACGCAACATGTCTATCATTCTAACGTCATCCGCATCGCCGTGGGGCGCCGAGAACCACGCGTCGAGAATCTCGACCGCCTCGTCGGGAGAAGTGGAGCGCAAGCTCATCGCCAGCACGTTGGCGTCGTTCCAGCGGCGCGCTCCGTCCGCGGTCTGTGCATCGGTGCAGAGGGCTGCGCGCACGCCGGGCGTCTTGTTCGCGGCGATGCTCACCCCTGTACCCGTATAGCAGAAGACGACGCCCTGTTCGCAGCCGCCGCTGGCGACACTCTGGCCGACCGCGCGGCCAACGGCGGGCCAGCTGGGGTCGCAACCCTCGGCAAGGGCGCCCATGAGACACAACTCGTGTCCGCGCCGCAGCAACTCGGCCACGACGTGACTCGTGAGGTGCGTCGCCTCGTCGCTGCCTACGGCTATCTTCATCGTTTCGTCAGGCGCGGGGGTGTGCGTGCTCGAATGCTTCGCGTACCTGGCTGTCCGTCAGGTGCGTGTATATCTGGGTGGTGGCGATGCTAGCATGACCGAGCAGTTCCTGAACATGGCGCAGCGGGGCGCCGCCGTGGAGCAGGTGGGTCGCGAAGCTGTGGCGCAGCGTGTGGGGCGTGAGCCTCTGCGGGATCTCCGCCCGCGCTGCCGCCTTCTTGAGCACGAACCAGTACCCCTGGCGCGTCATCGGGTAGCCATTGGCGTTCAGGAAGAGCGCCGACGGCACCGGCCCCCGGCGCTTTGCGTGCGACAGCAGTTGTGGGCGGACGTGTTGAACGTATGACGTAATCTGCCGCACGATGCCCTGGTACACCGGCGCGAGGCGCTCTTTGCCGCCCTTACCGTAGACGCGCACCCAACCGCCGTCCAGGCTCAATGCGGAGAGCCCGAGCCCCTGCGGGCCAACGACCTCCGACACGCGAAGTCCCGCGGCGTAGGTGAGTTCCAGCATCACCCGGTCTCGAACGCCCTCCGCTCCCGGACGCTCCGACGCGGCCTGCAGCAGCCGCACGACGTCGCGCTCTGTCAGCACGTCCGGCAGGGTGCGGGACGGCCTGCGCGTCTGCATCCGTTCCGCGGGGTTCGCATCGATCGCGCCTTCCTCCAGCAGGAAGCGGAAGAACGACCTGACAGCCGCAACCTTCCGCGCGAGGCTCGTGCTCGAGTAGCCCTGCTCTCCAAGAGAGAGACGCGCGTCCTCCATGTCCCGCTGGGTGACGTCCGCCCAGCGCACGTCGCTGTCGCCGCCCACCAGCGCCTCTTGCAGCTGTGCAAGGTCGCTCCGGTATGCCGCGACAGTGTGGACAGAGAAGCCGCGCTCTGCCCGCAGGTGACTAAGGAACGCTTCTATCTGCTGGTCGGTTGTACGCGATGCCGTTGTCATGATCAGCGCAATTGTAGGGAGCGGGGAGCGCTGGCGTAGCCGGTTTCACTCGCGGAAAATACGGAGTGCGCGGGGCACTGCCCCGGTGCGAGGTTGCGATGACCATCTCCTACGGCCCATACGCCTTCGGTTCTCCCTTCATCACGTGGGCTGCCCTCTTCATGCTTGCGGGCATCCTTGTCGGCGGAGCGCTCTTCATTCGTGGGACGTCTCGCTACGGCCTGGAGCGTCGTACGGCTTTCGGTATCGTGCTGTTTTCCGTGTTCGGTGGACTCCTGGGGGCGCGGCTGTTCCACATCCTGGACTACCTGGACTTCTTCACTGCCGCCCCGTTCCACGCCGTGTACCTGTGGGAGGGGGGCTTCTCCCTCTGGGGAGGAGTGCTGGGCGGACTGGCGGCGGGACTCTGGAAGGCGGGAAGGGAAGGGTTGGTCCGTGCCGAGATTGCGGACGCGGCTGTCGCCCCTGGGGTGCTCGGACTCGCGGTCGGACGGCTGGGCGGCTTCATCGGTGGCGACCCGGCGGCCGCAGGTTCGTCGCTGCCCTTGGCCGTGACCTACGATCACCCCCACTCCGTCGCGTTCGCCGACGGCGCTGCCGTCCATCCCGTCGCGCTCTACGAGATGCTCTGGAACATCGCGGTTGCTCTCTGCGTCGTACGGTGGGGCAGGTGTGTGCCAACCGGTGTCCTGATGCCGTTGGCGCTCGCCGGCTGGGGCGCGGGGAGGTTCGTCATTGCCTTCGTCCGGCTGGACCCCGTGACGGTCGGCCTGCAGCAGGCGCAGTGGATGGGCCTGCTGGTGGTTGCCGCCGTTCTCCTCTGGGCGTGGCGTTCACGCCTCTGGCTGCGCCTCAGAGCGCGAGACGCGGACGGGCGGACGCCGCGTGGTCCTTGACCGTCATACGCAGACGTTCCTGGCCGTTCCAGTGGTCCACGTCAAGCGTGTAGACCAGGTCCACCTGTTGGACGCTGCTCTCCCATTGCTGGTTGAAGGCGACTGCTTCCCAGATCGCGCCGCCCGAGCGGACGTTCAGCCGGAAGTGCTTGCCCTCCGCACCCATCTCGGACGCCCGAAGCACTTCCATGCCGCGGGCGAGAAATACCGGCGGCGGATTGCCGATGCCGAACGGTTCCATCCGGCGCAGGCCCTGGAACACTGGACCCATCAGCTCGTGCGGCTGTGCCTCCACATCCACGACGCCCTCGCGCCCCACCGGGGCCGCGCCGATGCGCTCCGCGGCGATGCTCACGAGCCGCTCCTGCAACGCAGGCAGCACATCGACGCCGCAGCGGAACCCCGCCGCCTGCGCATGCCCTCCATACTGAAAGAGCAGGTCCCCGCACTGCGCCAGTGCGTCCGCCCAATGGAAGAGCGGAGCGCTCCGGCAGCTTCCCATCACCTGGTCGCCATCCATCGCAAACACCGCGCACGGTGTGCCGAATTCCTCCGCGAGCCTCCCGGCAACGAGGCCGACGACGCCGGGGTTGAAGCCCGGCTCGCCAACCAGGATCAGCGGCGGTGCCTGCGCCGGAACGAGCCCACGCGCGCGCTCCAGCGTCTCGTCGGTCAGCGTGCGCCGCTGGGTATTGTAGTCGTCCAGTTGGCGCACGAGGTCGGCAGCCTGCGCTTCGTCTTCCATCAGCAGCAGGTCCAAGGCGATGTCCGCGTGGTCCAGCCGCCCGGCAGCGTTGAGACGGGGCCCGATGGCGAAGCCCAGCGTCTCTACGTTCGCGTGCTCCGGCGTGATGCGCGCAACGTCCAGCAGTGCACGCAGACCGACCGACTGCGTCCGTTGCAGGTCGCGTATGCCGTGATGGACGATGTAGCGGTTCTCCCCGAAGAGCGGCGCCATGTCGGTGATGGTCCCTATCGCCGCAAGTTCCATCAGTCCGGTACGCCAGTCGTCGCCGAACTCGGGACGCAGCACCGCCTGTGCCAGCTTCAGCGTCATGCCAACACCGGTCAGGTGATCGAATGCGTACCTGGAGTGCGGGGCCCTCGGATTGATGATCGCCACCGAACGTGGCAGTGCCGCTGTGGCGAGGTGATGGTCCGTGATGATGACATCCACGCCGAGCGAGCCTGCGTAGGCGGTCTCGTCAGCGTTCGTCACTCCGCAGTCCACGGTGACGATGAGGCCCGCGCCCTGCTCGTGTAGCTTGGCAACGGCGTTGCGGTTCAGGCCGTGCCCCTCGCTTACACGGTGAGGGATGTAGTGCAGGGTCCGCAGCCCGTACCGGCGCAACGCCTTGACGAGAAGCGCCGTGCCCGTGACCCCGTCTGCGTCGAAGTCGCCGTACACGGCTGCCGTTTCGCCCCTCCGGCGCGCGAGAGCGAGCCGGTCGGCGGCGGCTTCGATGTCCGGCAAAGTGCCCGGGTCCTCGAAGAGGCTGTCGGAAACGTTCAGGAAGTCGCGCGCTTCGTCGGCATCATGGATGCCCCGTCGCCGGAGCAGGTGGGCCACGAGCGCGGGCAGGGGAGCCAGCGGCGAAGGGTCGGTCGGCTCAGCGACGCGCCACTGCTGCCGCCTTCCGACGAGAACGGCTGGCGCGCTAGACGACACGTTTGAAGATCAACGAGGCGTTGTGCCCCCCGAAACCGAGGTTGTTGCTCATCGCCGCGTTCACGATGCCTTTCTGCGAGTGGTGAGCGGTGTAGTCCAGGTCACAGTCCGGGTCCGGATTCTCCAGATTGATGGTCGGCGGGATCGCGCTCTCCGATACCGTCAGGACGGATATCGCCGCCTCGACACCGCCGGCCGCGCCGAGCAGGTGGCCTGTCATGGACTTGGTAGAACTGATCTTGACCTTGTACGCCTCGTCGCCGAAGACTGCCTTCAGCGCCTCCGTCTCCAGCCGGTCGTTCATCGGTGTGCTCGTGCCGTGCGCGTTCACGTAGCTGATGTCGCTTGGTTCCATCCCCGCCTCTGCAAGGGCGTTCACCATCGCCCGGGCGCCGCCCTCGCCACCGGGGGAGGGCTGGGTCACGTGGAACGCGTCGGACGACGCGCCATACCCGGCCAGTTCGGCCAGCGGCGTGACACCCCGTCGCACAACGCTCTCCTCGCTCTCGATGATGAGCACGCCCGCGCCCTCGCCCATTACGAAACCGTCCCGCCCTGCGTCGAACGGGCGGCTGGCGCCCTCAGGGTCGTCGTTGCGCTTGGAAAGCGCCATGCAGGCATTGAAGCCCGCGACCGCGATAGGGCAGATGGGCGCTTCCGTGCCGCCCGCGATAGCGATGTCTATCTCGCCCCTGCGGATCATCGCCGCGGCGATGCCGATGCTGTCGGCACCGCTGGCGCACGCCGTTACCGTGCAGTAGTTCGGCCCCTTCGCGCCGTAGAGGATCGACACCTGGCCTGGGGCCATGTCTGCCAGCATCATCGGGACGAGAAACGGGTTAACGCGGTCCGGGCCCTTCTCGTGCAGCACTCCCCATTGCTCGGAGAGCGTAAGGATGCCGCCGATCCCGCTGCCGATGACGCTGCCGACGCGCGTCGCGTCCACGATTCCGTCCTGCAGGTCCAGCCCGGCCTGCTCCATCGCCTGCGCCGTTGCGCCAACCGCTAGCTGTGCGAAGCGGTCCAGGCGACGCGCCTGCTTGCGGTCCACGTAGGCCGTGGGTTCGAACTCGGGCGACTCGCCTGCAATGGTGGTCGCGAACCCCTCGGTGTCGAAGGATACGATGGGGGCGATGCCGGACTTACCCTGCAGCAGGCTCTTCCACGTCGACTTCGTGTCCACGCCCACGGGCGAGACCATGCCAACGCCGGTTACGTAGACCTTTGTTGTCAAGCGTTGCTCCTTTGCCGTCCGTCCGCCCTGTCCTCGCACGGGCAGGGGAAGGGATGCCTGATTCTAGGGGGCAGCACGCCGCCGCCACAAGCGCGCGGTGTTCATGCCAGCAGTTCCTCCTCGTAAGCCTGGCTGCGCATCATCTCATTGATGTTGCGCACCGTGTGGATGAAGCCGATGTGGCTGAACGCCTGCGGAAAGTTGCCGAGGGCCTGGCCGGTGACGGGGTCGTGCATCTCGGCAAAGAGGCCCAGGTGGCTAGTCGTATCGAACACCTTGTGGAAGTAGTTCAGCGCCTCCTGTGTCTCCCCGATGGTCATCAGCGCGCCGATGAGCCAGAAACTCAGGATGTAGAACGCGCCTTCCTCTCCAACGAGACCGTCGTCCGTATCGTCGGTGCGATAGCGCCGTACGAATGGTCCGTCGGCGAGCTCCAGCTGTACGCGGCGCACCGTCGACCGGATCCTCGGGTCGTCCGGCGGGAGGAATCCGAGGAACGGTATGAGTAGCGCGCTCGCATCGATGGCGTCAGAACCGTACGCCTGAACGAAGCTCCGTTTGGTGTCAGACCAGCCCTTCTCCAGCACTTCTTCGCGTATCAGGTCCCGCTGCTTGCGCCAGTACGCGACGTCTCCTTCGAAGCCGTGCCCTTCCGCGAGTTTCGCCGCCCGGTCCAGCGCCACCCAGCACATCACCTTGGAGTAGACGAAGTGCTGCTCCGGCCCGCGGACCTCCCATATGCCCCGGTCCTCCATGTGCCACATCTCGGCCGCCAGGTCCGCCATCTGCTTGAGCAGCCCCCAAGCCTTGTCAGACAGGTTACCGGAGTAGCGGTGGAACACCGCAAGGCTCAGTGCAACTTCCCCGAATACATCCAACTGGCGGTGGAACGCCGCCCCGTTGCCGATGCGGACCGGGCTGGACCGCCGGTAGCCCTCCAGGTGGGCCAGCTCTATCTCCTCCAACTCGCTTTCCGGAGCGATGCCGAAGAGGATCTGCATCGACTCTATGCTGAGGGCGCATTGGTCCACGACCCAGTCGATGAACGCTTCGCCCTCGTGCGGGTCGCCGAGCCGGTAGAGGATTCCCAGCGTCCACGCGCTGTCGCGCAGCCAGGAGAAGCGGTAGTCCCAGTTCCGCACGCCGCCAAGCGACTCGGGCAGGGAGGTGGTCGGCGCTGCCACTATCGCGCCCGTCGGTTCGAATATGAGCATGTGCAGCGTCAGGTAGGAGCGAACGACCGAATCGCGCAGATAGCCGCTGTAGTTGAGCTTCGCAACGCTCGCCTCGTCGTGCCGTGCCGCGCGCTCGAGCTTGTTCCGGCAGTCCATCGCATTGATCGACGGTAGCCTCCGCACCCCGAACGCCAGTGCGAGATCGACCCGCTCGCCCTCGTGCACGGTGAACTCGGCCACCGCCTGCTCGCCCGCGTCCGGGGCCGCTTCGATGATGAACGGAACGTCGCCGATGAGCGCGAGCGTACCCTGAGGATGGCTGGCAAGCACGCCGTTGCGGTCCACGGTGAGGCTCGTCGTGCCTCTCCCGTAGTCGAGCCTCGGCTGGAAGACGAGGCGCATGGTGACGCTGCCCCGTAGACCCTCCACGACGCGGACGATCTCGTGCGGCGCCTCCGGGCTGCGCGCTGGAGCTCGCGTCATGAAGTCGCAGACTGAGGCGGCCCCCCCGTCCGTCTCGTACAACGTCTCGAGTACGGTGGTGTCAGGCAGGTAGTGTTGGATTACGGAATGTGCGTCCCGTGCGCTCAACGAACAGCGCCCACCCTTGGTGTCGTCCAGCACTGCCGCGAATACGCTGGGGGCATCGAAACGGGGGAAGCATGCCCAGTCTATGGACCCGCTGCTGCTCACGAGGGCGCAGGAGTTCATGTCTCCTATCAGGCCGTACGCGTGGATGGGGAGGTATGGCACCGCACCCGCTCTGCTATCGGCTCGCCTGCGTTTGTACGTGCGTTGAGGAGTCTGCCCGGGGGCCGTCAGTCCAGCACGATCGGCCGCAGTGACCTGCGGTTGCCGCGCTGCTGCAGGTATCCGGCACGGCTGTCCATGTCATGGCTGAACACCAGCAGCCAGCCGTCCCGCACTGCCTCGTCGAGGATGCTGTACTTGGTCTGAAGCGTCTCTTCGGGGTGCAGGTCGCTGGCGGCGATGCAGTCCGGTTGCAGGTGGTAGTGGGTAGGTATGAGGTCTCCCAGGAACGCAACCCGCTCTCCTCCGTGCGTGATAACCGCGATCTGGTGCCCCTGGTACGGCCCGCTGGCCCGGCGCACCTGCAACCCGGGCACGATGGTCTCCTCGCCGTCCACCAGCTCCAGTCTCTTGCTGTCCCGTAGGGGGATGTAGTCGTTCGCCACATAGCCGTTCACGTGCCTGTCCGTAGGCGAGATCGCCTCTTCCAGTGCCTCGCGCTGCACGAAGTATGTCGCCTTGGGGAATGTGGGCACAAACTCGCCGCGGCGGTTCGTTCGTGTGCAGCCGCCCGTGTGCTCGAAGTGAAGGCTGGTGAGCACCACGCCGTGTATGTCTGCGGGGGTCAGGCTGTGCGACTTCAACTCGGAGAGCAACTGGCTCGTGGAGAGGCCCAGCGCGTCCCGCTCCTCAGCGCTGTGCTTGGCGCCTGCTCCAGTGTCGATCAGGAAATTCCGATCGCCGACGCTCACCAGAAGGCAGTTCAGGTTGAGTTTGACCCGGTTCCTTCTGTCGGCGGACATCCAGTCCTGCCACTGGCTCTTGGGCACCTGTCCGAACAGCACCCCCCCGTCGATCTTGATGGTGCCGTCCGTTATCAGGTTTAGCGTAGTTCTCCCACTCATAGGAAGCCTCACTCGTGCAAGAGAGATGGCGCTGGGCGGATTCAATCAGGCGCGCCCCCTCCTGGAGCGCATTCGCTGGTTCATCCTCTGTCCCTGGGCGCAGGGGAAAGCCGCGAGTGGCGGCTTGGCAGACTCTAGGGGTGCCGTTCTATCCTGTCAATGGTATCGAGTCGTCGACCATACGTACCGCAACACAGCTACATATGGCAGGGAATCGACGCATAGCTATCCCTATCCAGTGTAAGTGATGCAATTACGGGCCAATGCGTGTCGGTTTTCGTCCTGCGGGCCAAAGGTGCAAAATGCCCGCTGGCTTAAGAGTGCGTCTCACAGTGGCCGCGCACCCCGCCGAGGGCCCGTCGCGGCACGCCTGCCTGACCGGGTTAGGGGTAGGAGACGAGGCCCTCGATGATATGCACCGGTTCCCGGTAGTGGACCACCCGCGGGTCCTCAACCGTCTGCGCGAGCGATGCTCCGGGCGGCACCATCGGGTACACGTTCTCCTCCGGCGAGATGCGGAAGTCGATCAGGTAGGGGCCGGGGTGTCGCGCCGCGGTCGCAAGCGCCATGCCCACGTCGTGCTTGTCGTGCACGCACGCCGCCGGGATGCCGTACGCCCCCGCCAGCTTTACGTAGTCCGGTCCGCTCATGGACACGGACTTGTAGTGGTGGTCGTAGAACAGCTCCTGCCACTGCCGCACCATGCCCAGATAGCCGTTGTTCATGATGCATATCTTCACGGGCAGGTGCTCCTGGGCGATCGTCGCCAGCTCCTGCAGCGTCATCTGGAAGCCGCCGTCTCCGCAGATGCCCCACACCCGCGAGTTCGGGCGTGCGATCTGCGCCCCGATCAACGCCGGCACCTCGAAGCCCATCACCCCGAGTCCCCCGGAGGAGACGAACGAGTTCGGCGTCGGCATGAACAGGAACTGGGCCGCCCACATCTGGTGCTGACCCACGCCGGTTATCACTACCGGATCGGCGTCGTGCTCCACAAGCTTGTTGAGCTCCCGGAGCACGTATTGCGGCGTCACCACGTCACCCTCCGGCACGTCGATGCTTGGATGCTTGTGCTCGAGGTAGCGCATCCGGTCGGTCCACTCGAAGTGCGAGGTGCGGTCCAGCAGGGGGAGCAGCGAATCAAGTGTTGCTCTCACGTCGCCGGCCAGACCCACCTCCGCCCGCACGTTCTTGTTGAACTGCGACGGCTCGATGTCCATATGGATGATCTTTGCGTTCTCGCCGAATGTCCCCGGCCTGCCGATGACACGGTCATCGAAGCGCATCCCCACGCCTACGATGACGTCGGCCTCCGTGGTCGCGATGTTGCTCCAGTACATGCCGTGCATGCCCAGCATGCCATAGCCCAGCCGGTGGTGGCGGGGGAAAGCGGACGTGCCGTGCAGCGTGTTCAACACCGGCGCGTCTATGTGCTCTGCCAGCGTCTGCAGCTCGTCCCACGCTCGGGAGACGTGCACGCCCCGGCCCGCAATGAGCAGGGGACGCGCGGACTCGTTGATGAGGCGTGCGGCCTCTCGAAGCGGCCCGGTGTCCGTGGCCGAAGGTGGGGAGGGATGCCATGCGTCTTCCACGTCTTCGAACTGGAAGCTCTCCGCCTGCACGTCCTTCGGCAGGTCTACAAGCACAGGGCCCGGACGCCCTTCCTGGGCGACGCGGAACGCCTCCCTGATTGTCGGAGCGATGTCCTCCGGTTGCATCACGAGGTAGGTCTTCTTCACGACGGGCGCTGCCATCCCGCACGTATCGCACTCCTGGAACGCCTCTGTCCCCATGAAGGGGCGGGCCACCTGGCCCGTGATGGCGACGATGGGCGTCGAGTCCATCTTCGCCGCCGTCAGGCCGGTCATGAGGTTCGTGGCCCCGGGACCCGACGTGGCAACGCAAACGCCCACTTTGCCGGACAGGCGTGCGTAGGCCTCGGCCGCATGGGCCGCTGCCTGTTCGTGCCGGACAAGCACGTGCCGCAGCTGGGGATAGTGCCAGAGTGCGTCGTAGAACGGGAGGATCGCTCCTCCGGGATGGCCGAATATGACGTCCACACCCTCCTCGAGGAGGGTTTCACAGACGACACTCGCTCCTATCTTCTGCAT
The DNA here is from genome assembly GCA_026713505.1 of Chloroflexota bacterium. Taxonomy (GTDB): domain Bacteria; phylum Chloroflexota; class Dehalococcoidia; order Lucifugimonadales; family Australimonadaceae; genus Bin16. The sequence continues at coordinate 17,368 of JAPOOH010000034.1, forward strand.
GGTTTCCGTCCGTTCGTGCCTGCGGAGTCAGGAATATTCAGTGCACAGGATGGATCAGGGGGCCAACGATGCTGGAAAGGCCGCAGCCAGCAGGCCACGGCCTTGTAAATCGTAACCCGCACTCTCAAGAGTGTCAACGAAACGCACTCGTAAGTAGATACTGAACAGAGGGCAGGGGCAAGGGTATTTTGGGAAGAGATAATCCTCGGGGCCTAAAGGCCGTAGAGCCTGCGCGGATTGTGGTCGAGTATCTTCTCGACCGTGCTTGGGGGGAGCCTGCCCTCTTCCCGGAGTCGCTGCATCGCCAGTATCTCAGACGACGTATCGTCGTGGCCGTAGTCGGTGCCAATAATGATGTTGTCATCGCCCGCCGTATCGATGATGTATTGCAGGTCGTCGGTGGTCTGGCACGCGACGTACATCCGGTTTTCCCGCATCAGCGCGGCCCCCGGGAACTCCCGCCCATTGTTGCCCATCCGGATCGAAAGGTCGTTCATCACGTACGGCACCCACTGCGCGCTGACCTCGACGAAACACCAACTCAGGTCGGGGAACTTGTCGGGCACGCGTCGCATCAGCAGGTTGTGGAACACGCTGATGGGAGGCAGTTTGAATCGCAGGCCGCTCTCCTGCTGGTCCCACATCCCGAAGTTCCCGATCGAGGCGTGGATGCAGATCGGCATGCCCAGCTTGCTCGCCTCTTCGTACAGCGGGAAGAAATAGGGGTCGGTGAGACTGAGCCCCGCATCTCCGGCGCGCAGGTATACACCGCAGGCGCCGTGCTCCTTGCCGTAGTGTGCCTCTTCGATCGCCTGGTCCAGCCTGTAGACCGGTGCGATAACCGGCCAGCGGAGCCGTCCCTTTCCCATCCGCCAGATCTCGCCCATCCAGCGGTTGTAGCTGCGTGCAAGCGCGTAGTCCACCTCCGGCCGGGGACTCAACGGGCGAAGGAAGAGGGTGGGGTACAGCACCTGGACGTCCACCCCCAGCTCGTCCATGTGCGCCAGCCGGGCCTCGACGCTCGCCATCTCGCGCGACTCGTCGCTCGTGCCCGTGCCCTCGTTGGTGTTGCGGATGAACGCACGCCCCGTCGAGCGGTCGGCTATCAGCCAGTAGCGTTGGACGGGAACGTTCGGATCGGTGGTCGCTACGCTCAACGGGCGGAACGCGCGCTCCTCCTCCCGCATGTAGTCCCAGGTGTGCTCGTTCTCGACAACGTGTGCGTCCGCATCGATAACCGCCATCGTCCTCCTCCTTCCGCCCGCACGGGCCCGTCCGGCTCGCATCCTGAGCGACGGATTAGCACAGGGTTCAGGGGTTGTCAACGCGAGACCTGAGCAGGCTGTCCGGCCCCCGCGACGAATAGCCGCTGCATCCTGCTGGCCACCGTACCGTACTCGTGCGATAGCGCCTGCGCTACACTCCGCTCAACGTGAGTTTCGCCGCCGACCTCCACCTCCATTCACCCTACGCAAGAGGGACGAGCCCTGCGCTCTCCCTCCAGACCCTCGCGTACTGGGCCGACATCAAGGGCCTGGACGTACTCGCCTGCGGGGACTTCACGCATCCCGCGTGGCTCGCTGAACTGAAGGGCAGCCTGCGCTCCGAGGACGACGGCCTGTTCGAGCTCGTTGCGCAGCCGGAGCGGCACGACGTCCTGGGCCGCGAGCGCCCCGCGCGTTTCGTTCTTGGCACGGAGGTGAGCTGCGTCTACTCCCAGGAAGGACGTGGACGCCGCCTGCACCTCCTCATCCTCGCGCCGGATTTCGACGCCGTCGACGGCATCTGCCGCGCATTCGCTCCGCACGGCGCGCTCGCCTCGGACGGACGGCCCATGCTGCGGCTCTCCGGACGCGACGTCGTCGAAGCCGTGCTCACCGTGGACGCGCGCTGCGAGGTCGTCCCCGCGCACGCTTGGACGCCTTGGTACGCCGTCTTCGGCTCGAAGGGTGGCTTCGACTCCCTCGACGAATGCTTCGGTGACTTGGCAGAGCACGTCCACGCCATCGAGACCGGCCTCTCCAGCGACCCCGCTATGAATTGGCGCGTGCCCGGTCTCGATGAACGCACGCTCGTCTCGTTCTCGGACGCGCACTCTGCGCCGCGGCTCGGACGCGAAGTGACCGTGTTCGCAGGCGAACCCGGCTACGACGCACTGCTGGACGGGTTGCGGAGAGACCAGGTTGAGTGGACGGCCGAGTTCTACCCTGAGGAGGGGAAGTACCACAATGACGGCCACCGCAAGTGCGGCGTGAACCTTTCCCCGGAAGCGCACGACGGACGCTGCCCCGTATGCGGGCGCCAACTCACCCTCGGCGTGCTCCACCGAGTTGGAGCCCTCTCCCGGCGTCCCCCTGAACCGCTGACGTCGGACGCGGACGGCTTGCTGCGCGGCACGGAGACCGAACGCCCGCCGTTCCGACGCCTCGTACCGCTCGCGGAAGTCGTCGCCGAAGCGCTCGGCTTCGGTGTGGCGAGCAAGGCCGTTGGCCGCGTCTGCCTGGACCTCGCCGCGCGCGTCGGCCCGGAACTGCATGTCCTGACCGAGGCGGCGGCATCCCGCGTGGAGGCCGCCGCCGGCGACCGCGTCGCGGAGGGAGTGATGCGCGCCCGGTTGGGGCAGGTGCGTGTCCGGCCCGGCTTCGACGGTGAGTACGGCTCCGTGCAGCTCTGGGAGTGACGACACCGCCACGTTGACAGACGGGCAGGGCACGCCGCAGCATCATGCGATACCCTGCGACACGTCGGATGGACACGCCCGGCAGGTCGGTTTGGAGTAGGTATGGCAATGGCCGACGACGTCATCACCATGGAAGAGATCGGGAAGGTCTATGACGTAACCGACGAACTCGGCATAGACCGCGAGGACCTCAATATCGAACTCGGGAAGGAGGACCCCGGCTCGTGGAGCAGGGCGCCGGGCGGCATGATGCGGCGCGAGGTGATCGCCATCACGCTCCCGCTATCGACGCCGCTGGACGACTGGCTCCCCACGCTGGAGGCTGGACTGCGCGAACTGCTGGAGGAGCCGCGATGAGAACGACGACGCGCCTGCGGGAACTGCTCTCCGGCGAGCGGATGCTGCTCGCACCGTTCACCTACGACGGCTTCACCGCCCGCATCGCTCAGGAGGCGGGGGTCGACGCCGTCTATATGTCCGGGTTCGCTACGTCCATGTCCAGGGGACTGCCGGACGTGGGCCTGCTGACCCAGACGGAGATGGTCCAGAACGCCGCGAGCATCTCCTCGGTCGTTGACGTGCCCGTCGTCGCCGACGCGGACACCGGCTACGGCAACGCCATCAACGTCCACCGCACCATCCGCGAATACGAGCGGGCAGGCGTTGCCGGTGTGCACGTGGAGGACCAGGTCGCCCCCAAGAAGTGCGGCTTCTTCGAGGGCAAGCAGGTCATCGACATGGACGAGGCCGCCTCCAAGATACGCGCCGCCGTCGAGGCGCGCACCGACGACGACTTCGTCGTCATCGCGCGGACGGACGCCCTTGCCGTGAACGGCTGGGACGACGTGGAGCGAAGGTGCCGTGCTTTCGCCGACGCAGGCGCGGACCTCGTATTCGTGGACGGCATCCGCACCTCTGACGACCTCCGGGAATTCGCGCGGCGCCTCGGCGACCTCCCGCGCATGTACAACGGCGAACTGCCGCCGGACGAGGTCGAGGCGCTTGGCTTCAGGTTCCAGATACACCGGGGACCCATCTTCTCCCTCTACCCCATCATCAAGGAGATGATGGTGGAGCTCCGGCAGAGCGGACGTATATCGGCCATCGACCGCTTCGGTTCCGGCGGAGAGCTGCGCACCTCCATCGCGGAAGCACTCGGCCTCGGAGTCATCACGGAGATGGAGCAGCGCTACGCGGTGCGATAATGTGCGCCCCGAAGGGCGCCTGGGAGAACGAGCATGAGCGGAATCACACTGGAAGACGCGAACAGGGTCATCGCAGCAGCCATCGACAAGGCGCGCGAACTTGGCTTCACCATGGCGGTAGCCGTCGTCGACCTCCAGACGAGCCTCGTCGCGTCGGCGCGCATGGACGGCACGAACCCATTCACACCGGATGTCGTGCGCGGCAAGGCAGTGGCCACGGCCGTTACGAAGGGGACCCCCAGCGGCATCGCCGCCGGACGCTTCCCGCAGGGGCTGCTCGATAATGTGCGCGACCTCTACGGAGGGCGCATAACGTGGGTGCAGGGCGCGGTTCCCATCTACAAGAACGGCGAACTCGTCGGTGCCGTCGGTGCGGGCGGCGGCCCGCCGGACAAGGACGAGGAGGTTGCCCAGGCAGGCGCGGACGCGCTCGCGGGCTGAGTCGCTTGTAGGTTAGGGTAGAGTACAAGCGTACGCGCGGGTGGTATCCCCGCATCGGAGAACCCCATGGCAGCGCTCACCCAGGCCAGGATAGAGGAAGCCGCGGCGAAGGCGCGGACGAAGACTGAAGTCATCCGGGAATACCTGGAGTACATCTACCGGGTGAGGCCCGGTGAGACCGGCGTGCTCACCTGCAACGAAGGCGAGACCACCCAGGAGGTCCGCCGCAACCTCACCCTCGCCGCTGCGGTCGCGGGCGAGGCCATAGACATCTCCCTCCGGAGGAGTCCGCGGGCCGTCTGTTTCTCGCTGCGTAAGCGGCGCAGGGGGAGGCCGCGGAAGGCCGGATGAACGCGCTCGAAGGACTCCGCGTCGTAGACCTCACCACCATCGTCTCCGGCCCGTACGCCGCCGCCATCCTCGCTGACCTCGGCGCGGACGTGATCAAGGTCGACCCGCCCGGCGGCGAGAATGCCCGCCGGTTCGATGGCGGCCCGTCCCTGATGATGGGCTCGCTCACGCCCCACATCATGAATCTGCAGCGCAATAAGCGCGGCATGGTCGTGGACCTCCGGAGCGAGGGCGGCAGGGGGGTCTTCCAGGGGCTCGTCCGCTGGGCGGACGTCGTTATCGACAACTACCGCCCTGGCGTGACGGCGCGCCTAGGCATCGACTACCCCTCGCTGAAGACGCTCAACCCGCGCGTCATAGCCTGCTCCATCACGGGCTACGGCCTCACCGGCCCCGGGCGCGACAGGGCGGCGCTCGATGCCACCGTGCAGGCGTTCGCCGGCGTGATGGGCATGACGGGCGACCCGGACGGCTCGCCGGTGCGCGCCGGGCCACTCTATGGCGACCTCTGCGCCGGCATGGCCGGAGCGCTTGGCGTCCTCGCTGCGCTTGCCGCGAGGGAGCGCACCGGTGAGGGGCAGCACGTGGACATCTCCATGCTGGACGTGCAGATGTCCCTCATCAACTACCACGCGGTCATGCACCTCATGTCCGGTATCCCCACGCCCCGCACCGGCAACGAGCTGCAGCTCCACGTGCCCTACAACTCCTACCGCGCGACCGACGGCTGGGTGTTCATCGCGGTAACCGTGGACCCGCACTGGAAGACGTTTATCGAGACGCTGAACGCGCCCCGGTCCGGCCTGGAGGGCGCGGCCCGTGAAGCCGCCGCATCCCTGTTGGATGAGGCGCTTACGACGAGGGTAGGGCGCACCGCCAACCGCGAGCTCATCAACGCCGCGCTCGAGACCATCGTTGCGACGCGCAGCCGCGACGAATGGGTGGAGATACTGGCCGCCGCCGGACTCACCGTCGCTCCCGTGAACACGCTGGACGAGGCCGTGCAGGACGAACAGGTGCGCGCGCGAAGCATGATCGTGGACGTCGAGCACCCGGAGGGCGGCTCCTACGAGGCAACCGGCAACCCGTTCAAGCTCTCAGCCGCCGAGGGGGGCCGCTTCACGCCCCCTCCGACGCTCGGACAGCACACCGGCGCGGTGCTGCGCGACGTCCTCGGCTACAACGGAGAGCGGATCGCCGAACTCTACGCGGATGGAAGCGTGGCCTGAGGGATTCTCCGAACGAGAGGCGTCCACCTCTTGTTCATCACCCCCCGAGCCCGTGCACCCTGTCCATCGGTGTTGGTTCTCCCCGCTTGACACACCGGCGCGCGCCTTGTCCAATCCCACCATGCTGCTCGAACAACAACCCGACACGCTGAACGACATCCGGCTTGCCGTACGGGACGTCTGCAAGAAGTACGACGGCGCGTACTGGCGCGCTCTCGACAAGGACGGCGCCTACCCGGAGGCGTTCGTGCGCGAGCTCACCGAGCTCGGCTGGCTTTCCGCGCTCATCCCGGAGCAGTACGGGGGCGGAGGCATGTCAGTCACCGAGGCCAGCGTCATCCTGGAGGAGATCAACCGCTCCGGCGGCGACTCCGCGGCCTGCCACGCCCAGATGTACATCATGGGCGTCATCCTCCGCCACGGCAGCCCGGAGCAGCAGGCACGCTACCTCCCCGGCATCGCCAGCGGCGAGCTGCGCCTGCAGGCGTTCGCCGTCACCGAACCCGACGCAGGCTCTGAGACCACCCGCATCTCCACCTCCGCCGTCCGCAAGGGCGACAGGTATGTGGTCAACGGACAGAAGACGTTCATCTCCCGCGTCCAGCAGTCGGACCTGATGCTCCTCCTCGCCCGCACCACGCCCTACGAGGAGTTGACCAACAAGACGGAGGGACTCTCCGTGTTCGTCGTGGACATGCGCGAGGCGGGCGACAGCCTGCAGGTCA
>JAPOOH010000035.1 GCA_026713505.1 Chloroflexota bacterium
GAGGTGGGGCGCAACCCATCGGCGCTGCCCGCCGTCGTCGAGCTGGCGGAGACGCTCGCCTGCGCCGTCGTCGACGCGGAGGGTCGCTTCGGCTTCCCGAACACGCACCCGCTCGACCTCACCGGCGTCCGCGAACGCGCCCTGGCCGAGGCGGATGTCGTGCTCGGCCTGGACGTGCCGAGCCTCGGCGTGCCGTTGGGGCCGTCCGTGCGGGAGCGCGGCGCGCTGCAACTCGCCGTGCCGCAGGGGACTCGGCTGATCCACGTCACGCTGCTGGACCAGGAGCGCCAGAACTGGGTGACGGACAACCAGTGGCTGCTGCCGGTGGAGATACCCATCGCGGCGGATACCGCCCAGACCCTCCCCCTGCTGGTGTCCGGGCTCCGCGAGCGGCTGGCGGGAGCGCCCGCCGTCGAGGAACGCCGTGCCCGCGTCGCCGCGATGCACGACGAGATGCGGGCCGCGTCTGAGAAGTGGGTGCGCGACAACTGGGACGCGGCGCCCATCTCCGCTGCCCGGCTCTACGGCGAGATCGCGGAGCGCGTTAATGGGACCGAGTGGGCGATGGTGAATTCCCACGGACGGCGCGTCCGCGACGTGCTCGAGATCACCGAGCACGCCCACGAGCTCGGCGGCGGGCGCGGCGCAGGGGTCGGCTACGGCCTGCCGTCGTCCGTCGGGGCGGCGCTGGCGTACAAGGGCACCGGCCGGCTCTGCGTGAGCGTGGTCGGGGACGGCGACTTCCTGATGACCTCCAACGCGCTGTGGACTGCCGCCCACTGCGACATCCCACTGCTCGTCGTCGTCTTCAACAACCGCTCCTACTACAACGACGAGGAGCACCAGGAGCGCATTGCCCGCTGGCGCGACCGGCCCGTCGAGAACAAGGGCATCGGCATCCAGATCACCGACCCGGCGCCGGACTTCGCGACGCTCGCCCGGGCGTTCGACATCGCAGGGTTCGGGCCGGTGTCGGAGCCGGGCGCGCTCGGCGCGGCGCTGGACGAGGCGATAGCCGTCGTCCGCTCCGGCAAGCCCGCTGTCGTCGACGTCCTCACCCAGCCCCGCTAGAAGAGGCTAGGAAACTTTGGCTGAAGGCACTCGTGCTTAGACCAAGGCGGACCTAATTCTTCAAATACCACCCTAGGGCCAGCACCGCAGGCGCACCTGTAGTAGAAGACTCGCGCGCCACATCGGCCACAGCTGAAGGGGCTGGTCATCCGTTTGTGATGTTCGTGGCCTTCGTAGCCTGGGGGTAGTTCCATGTCCCTGCGCTTCTCCTTCCCAACTCCGCAAGTGTGGTCCTCCCGGCAACGCTTACGCGATGGAAAGGTTCAACGGCAAATCAATGTAACGGCCTGGCAGTCGATACCGTGAGTAGGAACCATACCCAGGGTTCGCGCTACGCGGCCTCGCGCACCCAGATGCGGGCCGCGACGTCCATGCCCAGCGAGACCTGCTGACCGTTGCGGCTTATGTCGACGACGCCGCGATAGGCCGCTACCTCCTCGACGGCGACGCGCTCGCCGGGAAGCACGCTGCTCTTGACGAGGAAGGAGAGCAGCGGGAAGTCCTCGTCCGGGATGCGGGTAACGACATAGGCCGGGCCCTTCTTCGCCTCGCTCAGGCGCAGCGTGCCGGGGTCGAACGTGCGGAGCGAGGTGTCGTTCGCCTTGTAGATGGGGCGTCCGTAAGGGCAGGTGTCCGGGTGGCCCAGCCGCTCCTCGATGCGCGGGAGCAGGTCCGGCGAGATGCCGTGCTCCAGGCTGTGCGCCTCCGCCTCAGCGAGTTCGAGCGGCACGCCAAGCATATCCACGAGCAGCCGCTCAGCCAGGCGGTGGCGGCGCACCACGTCGCGGGCGCGGGAGAACCCGGCCGGAGTCAGGTCAATGCGCTTGTTCTTCGTAACTTCCAGCAGCCCTTCCTTCACCATGCGCTGCACCATGCCGGAGCCGGAGGCAAGCGTCGTGCCTACTTCCTCGCCTTCCGGGATGCGCCGCAGGTAGGAAGCCAGTTCGCTCATGAGCGGCTTCAGGCCGTCCTCCTGGAGGATCGCGAGCGACAGCAGATAGTTCTCCGCCGTGTGAGAGATGCGCGGCGGGCCCGGCGGGCGGATTCGTGCGCGAGTCGTCATGCGGGTATTATCGCACAACGCCCAAAACGGCCCCTCTCCCTTGCCTGGTCTATTCCCCATCGATGAGGGAAGGTTGCCTGGTCTCTTCCCCCTTGATGGGGGAAGGCTGGGGTGGGGGTGAAGGGCAGCTCGTCGGACCACGGCGCCTGCCCGGAGGGGGAGTGCAAAGGGCGAAGCCCCCCTTTGCCGGGGGAGTGGGGTGTCCCCCACAAGCACACCGGGCGGGCGGGTGGGAAGAACAACGTCCGCGCCGCCATCCACGCGGCCAAGAGGAGAAGAGACGCAGATGCCCATACTGAACGGCCCTTCCCGCGCACCGCACGCAGGAGGCGCGCCCGATTCGCTGGCGATACTGTTGCACGGCCTCGGCGCCGACGGGAACGACCTCATCGGGCTGACGATAGCGCTCGGCCCGCGTTTCCCTCACATGGCCTTCCACTCGCCGGACGCCCCGAACCCTTACGTCGAGGCCGGTTTCGGCCTGCGGTGGTTCCCGCTCGAACCGCCGGACGAGCGGGCCGCCGGGCTGCGGAAGGCGGGAGAGGTTGTCGAGACCTATGTCGGCGAACTGCTGGAAGAGTACGGCCTCACGCCCGACCGGTGCGTGCTCATCGGCTTCTCCCAGGGGTGCATGACCTCGCTGTACGCCGCGCCCCGCATGGAGCGGCAGGTGGCGGGCGTCGTAGGACTCAGCGGGGCGCTCCTCTTCCCTGAGTGGCTGGCAAACGAGGTCCGGCAGAAGCCGCCCATCGTCCTCGTGCACGGCGACCAGGACATGGTGCTGCCGCCCGAGTCGACGGCCCACGCAGGGCAGACGCTCGCGGAGGTGGGGTTGCCGGTGGAGGCGTACGTGCTGCCGGGCCTCGGCCACAGCATCGACCCGCGCGGGCTGGAGATAGCGTCGCGCTTCATCGAAAACGTGCTGGGCCTGCCGGACGGAGCAGAGTAGCAGATGAACCACGTAAACCTGAGGAACGTGGTCCCCTTTGAATTTGGCGGGCTGATGATCCGAGACCCCGCCCTGGCTTCACTGACCTCGGCTTCGGTTGCACTCATCGACGTTCCGCCCGGCGTGTCGCATCCCAAAGCGAAGTCTGTTGAGAGTGACAAGCTGTACGTCTGTGTAAGCGGCGCGCTGGCGTTCACGGTCGGTGGCACTCGGATAGCTCTGGAAACCTCTGACCTCCTGGTGATTCCCAGGGGTGAGTGGTTCGGATACGAGAACAGGGGTGAGTCCACCGCTACGGTGCTGCTCGTCCACGTTCCCCCTTTCAACCTCGAAAGCGAGGTATTCGACACGTAGGCGGGCCCGGTTCCGTCGTTTCCGCGCTTAAGCGCGCCCCCACGCGAGGCGGGCCGGAGTGCTACACTCCTCCCTGTTCCATGTGCGGGATTTTCGGATACACCGGCCCTCGTGAAGCGTCCAGCATCCTGCTGGATGGGCTCACGCGCCTCTCCTACCGCGGGTACGACAGCGCAGGCCTTGCTGTAGTGGACGACTTCGGCCTCCTCTCGGTCCGCCGGGCAGCGGGCAAGCTGGACAACCTCCGGCGGCTCGTGGAGAACGAGCCCGTCACGGGGAGGCAGGGCATCGGCCACACACGCTGGGCCACCCACGGCCCCGCATCCAACGTCAACGCCCACCCGCACGTGGACGGCAGGGGCGAGGTCGTCGTCGTCCACAACGGCATCGTCGAGAACTACGCCGAGCTCAAGGGCCGGCTGACCGCGAGCGGCCATCAGTTCCTCTCGCAGACCGACACCGAGATCATCCCCCACCTGATAGAGGAGTTACTGGCGAGCGGACGGCCGTTCGAGGAGGCGGTCCGCCTCGCGGCGGGACGGCTGCGCGGCGCGCACGCCATAGCCTGCATGCACGCGCGTACGCCGGAGACGCTCGTCGTTGCGCGCATCGGCAACGCGGGCGGCATTGCCGTGGGCTCGGGCGAAGGCGAGATGCTCATCGCAAGCGACC
>JAPOOH010000036.1 GCA_026713505.1 Chloroflexota bacterium
CACCTCCCTCGTCTGGCTCCTCGTTGAGATCGGCCGCCACCTCGTGTGACCCCTTCCCCCTCGATGAGGGAAGGCTGGGATGGGGGTGAACCGGCGGTGTGGGGCGCGGCGGTCCCGTCATTTGTGCCTCTCACCACGTCATTCCCGTACCTCCTCCCGTCGTTCCTGCGAAAGCAGGAACCTCGCCCCCTCACCTCTCCCTCGGGGAGAGGTAGACGCGCCTGCGCGTCGGGTGAGGGCCCCCCACGCCCCTCCCCCGTCATTCCCGCCCCCCTCACCTGTCATTCCGCGAAAGCGGGAATCCGTGTGCCCTGCAGGGCACACGGGGTGGGGAGGAAAGGGAGGCATGTAATGCTGCGCGAAGCCGAAGCATCTCTCGGGTGTTCGTCGTTCCTGCGGAGGCAGGAACCTCGGCCGCAGCCCCCCCTACGCCGCCAGCAGCTTCTCGAACCGCGCCTGCGAGCGGTACGGCCCTACCGCGGAGAGCCGGTACGCCCCTGCGCCGAAGTCGCGGCGCGCCGCCTCCGCCACCTGCTCCGGCCTGATGCCGCGGATGCCGGCGACAACCTCCTCGGGCGTCTTAACGTGGTTGCGCAGCAGCTCCTGGCCGCCCATCCACCCCATCACGGCGCGCGTGTCCTCCAGCCTAAGCCCCAGACGGCCCACCGCGTACTCGGTCGCCCGCGACAGCTCCTCCTCCGTGACCCCCTGCTGCACCCCGTCCCACTCGCGGAGCACGGCCCGCACCGCCTCGGTGGCGTTCGACGTGTCCACGCCGCAGGTCACGAGGAGCGCCCCGCAGTCGCGGTAGTGCATCGCGCTGCTGTGGACGTCGTAGGCCAGGCCGCGACGCTCCCGCAGCTCCACGAACAGACGGCTGCTCATCCCCTCGCCCAGCACCGTGTTCATCAGGTCGACGGCGTACCGGTCGTCCGAGTCCGCTTGAGGGCCGTCGACCGCGATGCAGAGGTGCGCCTGGTCCGTCTTGCGGTTGGCGATCTGGACGCGCACGCCCCGGTCGCCGTCCGGCTGCACCGGGCGCATCGTGAGCATGTCGCCTGCCGCCTGCCCGTCGCCGAGCAGCGCGGCGACGCTCTCGACCACTTCGTGGTGCTCGATGTTCCCGGCCACGGCGACGACTGTGTTGGCGGGCACGTACTGCCGCGCATGGTAGGCGGCCAGCTGCTCCTTCGTGATGCCGCCGACGGACTCCCGGGTGCCGCCCACGTCCCGCCCCATCGGCTGGTCGGGCCAGAGCGCGTGGTCGATGAGCAGGTCGGCCAGGGAGTCAGGCTGGTCGTACGTCATCGCCAGCTCTTCGAGGATGACCCCGCGCTCGCGCTCCATTTCGTCCGGCTCGAAGAGCGGCGCCTTGTACATATCGGCGAGCACGTCGAGCGCGATGTCGAAGTGGTCGCGGGCGACCTTGGTGTAGTAGAGCGTGGCCTCGCGGTCCGTGCTGGCGTTCATGATGCCGCCTACGGACTCGATGGCGCGGGAGATCATCTGCGGTTCCGGGCGCTTCGCCGTGCCCTTGAAGAGCATGTGCTCCAGGAAGTGGGACGCCCCCGCGACCTCGTCGTCCTCGTAGCGGGAGCCCGCTCCGACGAAGATGCCGGTGGAGACGGAGCGGACGTGCGGCATGGTGCTGGAGAGCACCCGGAGGCCGTTCGGCAGGACAGTGCGTTCGTACAAGTGGGTCTCCTCTTTGGGATCCTTGCGGAACCGGTGGATGCGCGTTGGGGGTAGGGCTGTTCTATCCGCTCTCCCTACAAGGGGAGAGGGCTGGGGTGAGGGTACTCCGGGGTGGGGCGTGGAGTACACGATGAGGTTACGCAGGGTCTCCTTTAGGCCGATGCTATCCGAGCGCTGCCGGTCGGGCAAACGCCCGATGTCACAGCGGTTCGAGCGTCTCCTGGCCGCCCATGTAGGGCACGAGCGCGTCCGGCCGGCGGCGCGGGGCGTCCGCCGGC
>JAPOOH010000037.1 GCA_026713505.1 Chloroflexota bacterium
CAGCCGGCCAGCACGACGGCTACCAGGAGAACGAAAAGTGGAACGATGAGATTGGGGAAGTGTCTGGCGCGCAACGCGGCTCCTTTCGTTCGGTCCGGCCTCACAGTGAGTAGACCTGTCGCTTGTTCCTGATGAGCAGGAAGATGAAGAACGGCGCTCCCACGAACGCGGTGAGGACGCCGACGCGGAACTCGGCTGGCTGGATGATGGTCCGGGCCACGGTGTCTGCCGCCGTAACGAACACCGCCCCACCCAGCGCGCTCATCGGGACCAGCACCCGGTGGTCTGGCCCCATCAACAGCCGGAGGATGTGAGGCGTGACGAGTCCCACGAAGGCGATGGTGCCGCTCACGGCGACGGCGGTTCCCGTGACGAGCGCGGCTGCCGTCAGCAGGATGACGCGCGTCATCCCCACGCGGACGCCCATGGAGCGGGCCTCGTCGTCGCCCAGCGTCAGCAGGTTCAGATCGCGCGCCATCAGCAGGACCACGGCGGCGCCGGCGAGGATCGGCGGAGCGGCGATGCGGACGTGCTCCCATGCGCGCGAGTCCAGCCCACCCGCGAGCCAGAACAGCACCTCCCGGAGCGCTCCGTTGCCGGGCAGGAGGATGATGATCGCGGAGACGATCGCGCCAAGGAAGGCGTTGACGGCGACTCCCGCGAGCAGAAGCGTTGCCATGCTGAACCGTCCACCCACGGCGGCTATGCCGTATACGAGGAACGAGGCGGCGACCGCGCCCGCGAAAGCGAAGGCCGGCAGCGCGAGGAAGAACGCTCCCGCCATGCCGGTGGCGATTGCGGTCACCGCCCCAACGGCCCCCCCGGCGGACACCCCGATGATGCCCGGGTCGGCCATAGGGTTGCGGAACAGCCCTTGCATCGTCGCTCCGGCCACTCCCAGCGCGACGCCCACGACTGCGCCGACCAGTATGCGCGGAAGCCTGATCTGCTCGATGACGAGCTGCTCGGTGCGGCTGAACCCGCCCGCCTCTATCCCAAGGTACGACAGCGCGATGGAGACAACGTGGCTGACGGATATGCCGACAGGGCCAAGGCTGAGCGACCCAACGGCGCTCGCGATGACCAGCAAGCCCAGGACGGCAGCCCCTATCGCCAGGCGGCTGGTTACAGCCATCCTGCGGTAGCCGCGCAACGTCGCGAGTCCAACGGCTATCAAAACCAAGAACCTCCAGCGTCTCTCCGCTGGAGGTTGGGTCCGTTCTCCGGGTTGCTGTCCGGCGCCGAGGGACCCTCTCAAGAGCGGAGAGTGGTCACCTTCCGTCCAGGCAGGTCTCCTGGCTTCGCGGGAGGACTATCCGCCGTGCCCTTCCCATCGGATTCCTCCGACAGTGGGCCCCGGCTCCCCTTGTCCCGCTTACAGTGGCGCTACCGCGGCGGACTTTCACCGCCTTCCCTATTCTCCCTGGGACGGGCACCTGAACGAACTGTGAGCGTATGTTGTTGCTGATGGGGGAGGCTATGGCCCGGCCGGAGGGCTGTCAAGAAGAGCGTTGCTTTTCCGGGAGGACGGAGCGGCCCGCTTGACCGGCGCCAGCATTTGGAATCAGACTCCCTATCGGGGCCAGGCGCGCTCCCGCTGCAAAGGAGTGACCGATAGCAACCGACGCCAAAGGCGCGAACGCTGGCTCGAAGTGGGCGGTGCTCGCTGCCGCAGCTACGAGCACGCTCCTGGGCACCTCCGATTTCTCCATAGTCGCGATCGCGCTGCCCGCCTTCACCGAAGTATTCAGCGCGTCGACGTCGACCGTCGTCTGGATCGCGCTGTCCTACCAGCTCGTTGTGCTGGGCCTGGCGTTGCCGATGGGCCGCCTGGGCGATCAGTTCGGCAACAAGACCGTATTCGCCACAGGAGCCCTCATCTATACGGTTGGCCTCACGAGCGCCGCCGCCGCTCCGAACATCCTTACGCTCATTGCATTCCGGGCAGTGCAGGGCGCCGGCGCGGCGATGATGGTCTCTCTCTCGCTGGGACTGGTGTCGAACGCGTTTCCAGCCAATGAGCGAGGCAAGGCGCTGGGTCTCATAGCGTCGGTTGCCGGCTTCGGGCTGATGTCCGGGCCCGCTCTCGGCGGGCTCCTCCTCGACACGCTGGGCTGGCGCTCCATCTTCTGGATGCGAGCGCCGTTCGCCTTCGCCGGATTCGTCCTCGCCATGGTCTATCTCAGGAACATGCGGGCGACCGCCGACAAGCGGACCGACTTCATCGGCGCCGCGCTGCTGTTCGCGGCGCTGGTCCTGATGGCTGTCGGGCTGAACCGGGGTTCCGCCGAGGGCTGGACGTCGCCCCTGGTCGTCCTGGCGCTGCCACTTAGCGGGGCTGTTCTCACGGCATTCGCCCTCCGGTCAGTCCGGATAGAGAGCCCGGTTGTAGACATACGGATGTTCCGCAATCCTGCGCTCTCCCTCTCCAGCGCCCTGATGTTGATGGCCGGCGTTTCAATGATGGCGATCACCTTCACCATGCCGTTCTACCTCCTCATCGCGCGCGGCCTCTCACCCGCGGCGGCAGGGCTCGTGATGCTGGCGCACCCCGCCGCGATCCTCGTGCTGCCGCCCCTCACCGGGCGGCTCTCCGACCGGATCGGCCCAAGGGTCCCGACGTCCCTGGGACTGGGCCTGTCGGCGTCGGCGCTCTTCCTGCTGGCGACTCTGCTCCCGCACACCTCCGTCCTCCTCATCGTTTGCATCCTGGCGCTGGGCGGCATCGGCGGGGCGTTCTTCCAGGCTCCCAACCAGAGCGTCATCATGAGCGCAGCCCCGCGGGACCGCGTCGGCACGGTCTCGGCCCTGGTCCCGACGCTTCGCTACATCGGTCTGATCACCGGCGTGGCTGCCTCCGAGGCGGTCTTCACATCGGGACTGGGTGCGACAGGGCTGAGCGGAGCTGGCGCCGGGACGATAACGGCTGCCGCGCAGACGGTCTTCCTCGTCTTCGGGGGAGTGGCCTCAGTCGGCGCACTGACAGCGCTCTTCCGCGACGGCGGACGGGCCTCAGGCGGCGGCAGCGCCCAGCCTGCTCCGTAGGCGGGGGTAGGCCTCCAGCGCGTTGTCAAAGAAGATCCGGCGTTTCTCCGCTTCGGTGATGCCGGGCACCCCGTCGACGTAGGGCTTCGTGTCGTCGAAGTAGTGGCCAGTGCGCTCATCAACGCCGCGCACCGCGCCGATCATCTCGGACGCGAAGATGACGTTGGGCGCGCCCATCACCCGCACGAGGAAGTCGATGCCCTCCTGGTGGTAGACGCAGGTGTCGAAGTACAGGTTGCCGAGCAGCAGTTCGTCGAGGGGCGGTCGGCCCATGTCCTGCGCGATGCCGCGGTAGCGGCCCCAGTGGAACGGAACGGCCCCGCCGCCGTGGGGAAGCACGAACCTCAGCGTCGGGAAGTCCGTGAACAGGTCGGAGGTGAGGGACTGCATGAAGGCCGTCGTGTCGCCGTTCAGGTAGTGGGCCCCCGTGCCGTGGAAGTTGGGGTTGCAGGACATGCTTACGTGGACCATCGCCGGGACTTCCAGTTCGACCATCCGCTCGTAGAGCCCGTACCACCAGCGGTCAGTCAGCGGCGGGTCAGTCCAGTAGCCGTCGGTCGGGTCGGGGTTGAGGTTGCAGCCGACGAAGCCCAGCTCGTTGACGCACCGGTCCAGTTCGGCGACGCAGTCCGACGGCGAGACGCCCGGAGACTGCGGGAGCTGGCACACGCCGATGAAGTTGTCCGGGAACAGGGTGCAGACGCGGTGGACGAGGTCGTTCACGGTGCGCGTCCACTGCAGACTCGTGCGGGCGTCGCCGAAGTGGTGGCCCATCCCGCCCGCGGTCGGCGAGAAGAGGGCAACGTCCGTTCCGCGCTCGCGCTGCAGCCTGAGCTGGCCCTTCTCGATGGTCTCGCGAATCTCGTCGTCGCTGATCGACAGCGGCTCGGTGAACGGGCGCCCGGCGCCCTCGATCTGGCGCGCTCGCCACGCGCGTAACTGCGGAGGGGCGGTGGTGTAGTGGCCGTGGACGTCGATGATCATGTGCCAGTCCTGCGTCGCTCTGAGCTGCCGATGGGGTTGATCAAGCGTGGTGGGCGAAGCAGGAATCGAACCTGCGACCTCCTGTGTGTAAGACAGGCGCTCTAACCGCTGAGCTATTCGCCCCCGTGGGATAGTGTACAGCCTGCGCTGGCCCGGACGCGTTCGCCTGCTTCGGGCGGACGGCACGCCCCGGAGCGGCGCAGCATGGTAGCCTGAGAAACCCCATCACGCCCGTGAGGCCACGCTGCACATGTCCCGGCGGTTCTGGAGCGGCGCACTCCACATCTACATCCCCTCCCTGTTGATGATGCTGGGGCAGGGGATGCTCATCCCTGCCCTGCCCACGCTGGCGGAAACGTACGCCGTCTCCGGCGCCCTCGCGGTGCAGGTGGTCACCATCCAGCAGGTGGGCCGGTTCGCCGCGTTCATCCCGACCGGAGCGGTCATCGACCGGTTGGGCGCGAAGCCGCCGATGGTCTTCGGCGCGTTCGTGTCCGTGGTCTGCCTCCTGGGGGCGGCCGCAGCCCCGAACTTCGTCCTGCTCCTGGCAACGCAGTTCGTCTGGGGCTTCGGCCAGAACATGTGGATGTTCGGCCGGGAGATCGCGGCGGCGGAGATGGTGTCGGCCGAACAGCGGGGCCGGGCGATGAGCACGCTCATGGGCATCAGCGGCGTCGGAATGGCGATGGGGCCCGCCATAGGAGGATTCCTCACGGAGCCGGTCGGC
Organism: Chloroflexota bacterium; assembly: GCA_026713505.1. Classification (GTDB taxonomy): domain Bacteria; phylum Chloroflexota; class Dehalococcoidia; order Lucifugimonadales; family Australimonadaceae; genus Bin16. Next base: position 4,757 of record JAPOOH010000037.1, read on the forward strand.
GTGCGAGGGCTCTTCCTCATCTTCGCCGGGATCAGCGCCGTGATACTCGTCCTGGGCATCATGCACAAGGCCGTGCGCGTGGAGCGGCCCAAGGGCAACCGCTCCATGTTCAACTTCACAGCCTTCAAGGAGATCCACCCCTACTTCCGGCTCACCTACTTCATCCTCTTCATCTCCACGTTCGGAGTGCTCACGCGCACGCAGGTCACGAACACGATGCTGCCGCTCTACGTGGAGAGCCAGCTGGGGTACTCCCCCGCGGTGACCGGGCTGCTGTTCACCGTGCACGCCGTCGCGACGTTCGCGATCATCATGCCCGCCGGATTCGTCTCGGACAAACGCGGGAGGAAGTGGGTGGCGGCGCCTTCGGCGCTCATCGCCGGGCTCACGTTCCTCGTGATGCCGTTCGCGGACTACCCTGTGACCATCGGGGCGGTGCTGGTGTTCATGGGATTCGCCAGCGGCATGGCGATGGGCTCCATGACCACCTACACGTTCGACATCGTGCCCGTGCACCTGCGCGGGCAGCTGCAGGCGCTGCGCCGGTCATTCGGAGAGGTGGGTGCGGTCACCGGACCGCTGATCGCGGGAGGCGTCGCGAGCGTGAGCAGCCCGTCGGTCACGTTCTGGGTGTTCTTCCCGCTGCTCATGGGCGCCGGTCTGGCGCTGGTCTTCTTCGCGCGGGAGGGCCTGCCCGGGAAGCGTGCGCCCGGGGCGCCGCCGCCCGCCGCAGAGAGCGTAACCGACCGCTAGGCTGCTACTATGCGAGCGCGGCATCCCGCCGCACTTCCCGACGGAATGGAGGCCCATCGCTTGCAGCCTTCGAGGCCACCGCTCCTGAGAGCGACCCTCTCCATCTACCTGCCGTCCATGCTGATGAGCATGGGGCAGGGCATGATCATCCCTGCGCTCCCCGCGATCGCCCGCACGTTCAACGTGTCCGAGGCACTCGCGGTGCAGGTGATCACGAGCCAGCTCCTCGGGCGCACGCTCTCCATGCTCCCTACCGGCGCCATCGTCGACCGGTTTGGTGTGAAGCCGCTGATGATCGGCGGAGCGGCGCTTGCGACCGCCAGCACGCTCACCGCCGCCCTGGCCCCGAGCTTCACCGTCATCATCATCACCCAGTTCTTCTGGGGCATCGGCATGAGCACGTGGATGTTCGGTCGCGAGGTCGCCGCGGTCGACATGGTGCAACGCCACCAGCGCGGTCGGCAGATGAGCGCGCTCATGGGCATCGGCAGCACGGGCATGGCGTTCGGCCCCGCCATAGGAGGGGTGCTGACGGACCTCGTCGGTGTCCGAGGGCTCTTCTTCGTCTACGCCGGCATGTCGGCGGTGGTGTTGCTCATATCACTGCTGCTCCGGGACATATCCCGGCCGCCGCGCCGCCGAGCATCCGCCCCGTTGTTCGACCTGCGCGCCTTCGCCCAGATACACCCCTATTTCCGCTCCACCTACGTGGTCCTCTTCTACTCCACGTTCGCGCAGATGATCCGCGGGCAGGTTACGAACACGATGCTGCCGCTCTACGTGCAGAGCCAGTTGGAGTACTCCGCGTCGCTGACGGGTCTCCTCTTCACGGTTGCCGGCGTGACGACGTTCCTGATGATCGCACCAACGGGGATCATCTCGGACAAGCTGGGGCGGAAGTGGGCCGCCGGGCCCGCCGCGGTGTTCTCGACCGTCGCCTTCATCGCCTTCCCCCTGGCGGCGAATATCCCGATGCTGTTCGGCGTCATGTTTCTCATCGGACTGGCGAACGGGCTCGCGATGGGCGCCATGACCATCTACACGTACGACGTGGTGCCGACGCACGTGCGAGGTCAATTGCAGGCGCTCCGGCGGGGGGTGGGCGAACTCGGAGCGCTCACGACGCCGCCCTCGGCGGCAGTGATCGCAACTGCATTCACGCCGGCGATAGCATTCTGGTTCTTCGCCCCATTGCACGTGCTCTCGGCGCTGCTCATCTTCGGGGTGGCGCGGGAGAGCCTGCAGGGCAAGCGCGCGCCTGGAGCGCCGTCCTCGCAGGAGATCGACGAGGGTGTGTCGTCGGTACGTTGAGAGCGCGAGTGAGGGGTGGTCGTTGGTGGCAACGACAGGATTCGAACCTGTGACCTAGCGCTTATGAAGCGCCCGCTCTGCCGCTGAGCTACGTTGCCACCGGGCACTCCGGGGAGCCAGCCGCTCGACCCGGTGCGCAGCCTTTCAATGATAGGGACGCCCAGCCGCCTCCGTCAACGAGAGGGTGGCGCGGTGCAACGCCTACGCAGATGCGCGGCGCGGGTTTCCGATGGGCGGCAGGAAGAGCGCGGCGACCGTCGCGAGCAGCGCCAGAACGGTGGCGTACGGGAAGATGAGGCGGTAGTCGTCCACGCCCGGCGGCGAGAGCCAGGCGATGATGAGGCCGAGGAACAGCGGCGAGAGAGCGCCGAAGAATGCGTTGTTGCCCCAGAGCAGGCCGATCATGCTCCCCTCGATATGGCGACCCTCGGCTACGTCCAGCGCCGCCGCCTGCGCGAGGTTCGCGCCTGCGAACCGGACGATGCCCAGCAGTCCTACCAGCACGAGGAGGAGCGGGCCCAGTTCCGCCGCGAAGATCATGAGCCCGGTTATCACCGTCGAGAAGAAGAGCACGGCGATCAGCACCGGCTTGCGTCCCGCCCTGTCGGAGAAAGCCCCGATCAGTGGTGAGACGAGGATGGACGTGCCGACCATCAGGGCGAGGTACGGGGCGACGACGGCAGCGATGCGCGCGTCGCTCGGGTCGTTCTCGACCTCGCGGAGGAGCTGGGCGATCAGCACGGGGAGGAAGAATACTACGGCGCGGTCGGCCATCCCGCGCAGGCCTGAGACGATGAGCAGCACCGGCAGCGCCCGGGTGGTGAACAGCCCGCCGATGGTCCTGAACTGCGCTCCCGCAGTCCGGGACACGGTCTCCCGTCGAGGAAGACCCAGCCGGGCGAGTATGAACAGGATGGTGGTGGAGACGACGGCGATGACGAAGAAGCCGCCCACCAGTACGCCGCTCCAGGTCGTTACGAGGAGGGCCGCAGCGACGATGAACGGCGTGCCCACCTCGCCCACGCTCCCGGAGGAGCGATGCAACGACATGAGAAGGGCGCGGTTCTTCGGGAACGTGTAGGACAGGATGCCCAACCCCACCGGGTGCCAGAACGACCCCGCCGCCGAGCCTAGCGACACGGCGATGATGAGGACGGTGGTGTTGGGCGCTATACCCGCCAGGAGGTACGCGAAGCCCATGGCGAAGAGGCTTCCGGCGAGGAAGAGACCCCGGTTGCCCGCGAAGAGGTCCACCATGAAGCCGCCGCCCATGCTGAGCAGCCCCCCCGCCGCCTGCCGGGACGCCGACAGGATGCCGAGTGCGACCGGCCCCATCCCGAAGACATCCTGGATGATGGGAAGCAGGACGAGGAAGCCGTCCGCGTACATGTGCTGAAAGCCGTGGCCGGTGACGATGACGCCGGCCACGCGTTTCGGCTTGTTGACGGCGACTGCGTCGGCTGCCGGTGCTGCAGTTGTCATAGGCGGTGCTTGTCTCTGCCGTGTTTCCCTGGGGCTCGCCAATGGTAGCACGCGCCAGCGTGGTCCTTCCCAGCCCTCTCAGGTAACCGCACGCTGAAGGGCGTGGCCCTCTCCCTTTGTAGAGACCCTTGCGTATTTGCCTTCAGCGCGGCGCGGTTCTTCCCACCCACCCGCCCCTACGCTTGTGGGGGACACCCCCACTGCCCCCGGCAGCGGGGCTGCGCCCCTCTGCACTCCCCTCATCCCGCAGGCTGCTCTGTGGTGCGACAAAGTTCACCATGAGCAGGACGAGAGCTATGCAATGGGCTCCTTGCAGGGAGAGGGCCACCCTCCTTGCGCTGAAGGCCGTGGCCCTCTCCCCTTGTAGAGACCCTTGCGTAATTGCCTTCAGCGAGGCGCGGTTCTTCCCCCCCCCCCCCCCCCCCCCCTTTTGGGGGGGGCCCCCCCCACCCCCCCGCCCGCGGGGGCCCCCCCCCCCCCCCCCCCACCCCCCCCGCGGGGGGGGAAGGACACACCCCCCCACCCCCCCCGCCCCCGCGCCGACCCGCGTCCCACCGCAGCCCGCCGCGACGGCCCG
>JAPOOH010000038.1 GCA_026713505.1 Chloroflexota bacterium
AGCTCGTCCGGGTCGTGGTCGCGGAGGCGCAGATTCTCCTCCTTGATGCCGAGGTCCTTGTACCAGCTGAAGCGCTGCTCTATCCAGTGGCTGTGCCAGTAGTCGTCGTCGCCGGGCTTGACGAAGAACTCCATCTCCATCTGCTCGAACTCGCGGGTGCGGAAGATGAAGTTGCCGGGCGTGATCTCGTTCCGGAACGACTTGCCGATCTGGGCGATGCCGAACGGCAGCTTGTTGCGCATGGCCGTAAGGACGTTATCGAAGTTGATGAAGATGCCCTGTGCGGTCTCCGGGCGGAGCCAGACCTGGTTCGCCGAGTCCTCGACCGGGCCGACGAACGTCTTGAACATGAGGTTGAACATGCGCGGGTCGGAGAGGGTCGCGCCGTCGTCCGGGCACTTGGTGGGGTCGTCCAGGTGGTCGGGGCGGAAGCGCTTGCGGCACTCCGAGCACTCCACGAGGGGGTCGGTGAAGTTCGCTGCGTGGCCGCTGGCGACCCAGACCTCCGGGTTCTGGATGATGGCGCTGTCCAGGCCGACGACGTCGTCGCGGTCGTAGACCATCGCCCGCCACCACGCCTCCTTCACGTTGCGCTTCAGCTCCACGCCGAGCGGGCCGTAGTCCCAACTCGATCCGATGCCTCCGTAGATCTCGCTGGACGGAAAGACGAACCCGCGCCGTTTGGCGAGGGAGACGAGTTTGGCGAGTTCGGGTTGGGCCATCGGTGAGCTTCTCCTTGGGGTGGGGGACGTGCTCGCACAAGTATAGCGGACGCCTGTGTGAGGGCAGGGCGTAAGCGTGCGTGGTGTATAGTGACCTCATTCCCACCCCGAGCGGAGGAGCGATGAGCCCGGTTGTCCGTGGGCTGACGATGCTCTACCTGACGACGATCCTGCTCGGGTTCGCGCACGGGATGCTGCCGCCCATCATCCCGGTCCTGGAAGACACGTTCGGGGTGTCCGGCGGGTTTGCAGCGCAGGTCGTCACGGCCTTCACGATGGGCCGGCTCATCGGACAGCCGCTCGGCGGGACGCTGATCGACAAGTTCGGCACGCGGCCGGCGGTGCTCGGCGGGCCGGTCGTCATCGGTATCTCGGTGTCGGTGGGAATAGTGACGCAGTGGTTCTGGCCGTTGCTGCTCGGGCTGTTCATCGCGGGGGCGGCGGACAGCATGTGGATGCTGGGGCGCGAGGTTGCCGGGGTGGACCTGGTGAAACCGAACCAGCGCGGCCGCCTCATGAGCGGATTCATGGGTTTCCACGGCGTGGGGATGGGCCTGGGCGCGTGGCTGGGCGGGACCGTCGGCGAAGAGATGGGCATCCGCGCCGTGTTCGCCATCTACACGGGCATCGCGGCGTTCGTATTCCTCATCAGCGTGCTCATCCCGAGCGCGGAGCGTCCCGCTGCGGCCGCTTCGTCCGCGGCGCCTGCGGCGGGGGGAGAGAGCCTGCCGGTGCGCCTGCGGAACCTCTATCTGCAGATAGACCCGCGTCTTAGAGTGACGTACCTGGTTCTGGTGTTCGCCACGGCGAGCATGATGCTGTACCGCATGGCATACCAGGCGATCCTGCCGCTCCACATGGACGAGATCGGGCTGGAACCGAGTGACATCGGCACGCTCTTCTTCGTCGTTTCGATCGGCTCACTGGTTATGATTGTTCCGGCGGGCTTCGTCGTCGACAAGATAGGGCGGAAATGGGCGACGGTGCCGAGCACGGCGATCCCGGGCATCGCCTTCCTGCTCATCCCCTTCACGGGTGAGATGGGCCCGCTGATCGCGATAGCCGTGCTGATGGGCTTCTCCAACGGGCTGTCGCTGGGGTCGGTCGCCACGTCGACGTACGACGTCGCTCCGGACGCGGTGCGCGCGCGGCTGCAGGCGGCGCGACGCACGGTGGCGGAGGTGGGGGCGATCACGGGCCCGCTGCTGGGCGGCTTCCTGGCGGTGATGTTCGGCGCGGGCGTGGCGTTCTTCGTGTACGCGCCGGTGCGGCTCCTCGCCGCTGCTCTCCTGATGTCCGTTGCGCGTGAGACGCGGGTGAAACGCCCGGCGGTAGAAGCGGCGCACGAACGAAGCCCGTAGGTCCCGCGGCCCGTGTTCCGAGGACTAGCTCAACGCACGCCCTTCTACTACGGATGGGTCGTGGCTGGCGCCGTGCTGATGACGATGATGATCAGCGGGGCCGTCGCGGCGCCCATGTTCAGCGTGTTCATCCCGCGATGGTCGGAGGAGTTCGGCTGGTCGCGCACGGCCATCTCGGGCGCGTTCAGTTTCGGGACGATAGCCGCCGCGCTGGCCGGGCCGCTCGTGGGCCGGGCGCTCGACAAGTACGGCGGGCGTCTGGTGATGGGAGGCGGCGCGCTGCTCATGGGGCTGTCCGTAGCGGGCCTGGGTTTCGTGGGGAGCCTCGCGGGCCTCTACGCCGCGCTGGTCGTGGCGCGGACGGCGCTCATGAGCATCCAGAACCTGGGCGGGCACACCGTCATCGCCAATTGGTTCGTGCGCCGCCGGGCGCTCGCGACCGCGGTTGCAGTGAACGGTAGCCGCCTTGGGCTGGGACTGTGGCCGCTGCTCGGGGCGGTGCTCATCGCCGCGATGGGCTGGAGGGAAGCGCTGTGGACGGTCGGCGCGCTGATGGCGTTGCTGGCGCTGTTCCCGCTCGTTGCCATCGTTTCGCGGCAGCCTGAGGACGTGGGGCTGCAGCCGGACGGACGCGTGCCGTCGCAGGCGCATGACGACCGCTCGCACGGGGCGCGGGCGGAGCACCAGTGGCGTCCGCGAGAGGCCATCCGGACGCAGGCCTTCTGGCTGCTGCTCTTCGCGCACATGGGGGCCATGCTGGCGGGGGGCGGCTTCGGCCTGCACCGCATTCCCCTCTTCCTGGACCGCGGCCTGGAGGAGAGCTGGGTGGGGCCGGTGCTCATGCTGCACGCGGTGGGGATGCTGGTGGGTGGGTTCGTCGCCGCGTGGTTCATGGGACGCACGTCCTACCGCGTCGTGATCGCGGGGTGCATGGCGGGAGCGTCGGCG
>JAPOOH010000039.1 GCA_026713505.1 Chloroflexota bacterium
CCCCCGCAACGTACCGGGCGGGTGGGTGGGAAAGAACCGCCCTGCGCTGAAGGCAATTACGCTAAGGTTTCCTAAGGGGATAGAGCAACGCGCTCCAGCACGTGGTGGATGAAGGCATCCCTGGTGGGTGCCCTACGTCCGCCAGGCCTATCTCCACGAACGGAGGAGCCATGACTGACCGGCTCAATGGGAAAGTCGCCATCATCACCGGCGCCGCGAGTGGCCAGGGGCGCCTCGCCGCCCAACTGTTCGACAGCGAGGGAGCAGCGCTCGTGCTCGCCGACCTCGATGCCGACGGCCTCGCGGAGACCGCCGCCTGGCTCTCCGGCGATGCCGTGACGGTCGTTGGCGACCTCACGCAAGAGGACGCGAACGAGCGCCTGACACAGGCGGCGCTGGATGCCCACGGGCGCATCGACGCCCTCTACAACGCCGCAGTCCTCGTGCGCTTCAGCCCGCTCCACGAAACGAGCCTCGAAGACTGGCGGTTCGTGCTCGACCACGAGCTCACGATGGTCTTCCTCACCTGCAAGCACGTCCTGCCGGCCATGATGGAGGCGGGCAGGGGTTCCGTCGTCAACATCTCGTCTGTCTCCGGCTACGCGGCGGGGTCGAAACGCCACCCCGCGCACGCCGCGGCGAAAGCGGCCGTCGCCGGCCTCACGAAGCAGATGGCGGTCGAGTACGGCCCGTACGGCATCCGAAGCAACGCCATCGCCCCTGGCTTCCTGGTCTACACGGAGGGGCAACGGCGCATCGCCGGTCAGAGCGGCTCCGGCCCGCCGAAGGAGGCCGTCCCGCTCGGCAGGCACGTCACCCCCGAGGACACCGCCCTCTGCGCCCTCTACCTCGCCTCCGACGAGTCCGCGATGGTCAACGGCCAGACCATCGTCCTGGATGGCGGCCGCTCCATCGCCTGACGGCTTCGCAATTCCGTCATCCTCGCCATCACCCGTCATTCGCGAGAATGGGAATCTCGCAGCCCGGCTGGGGGCTGGGAGCCTGTCATGCTGAACGGAGTCCGCGCCTTAGCTCGCAGCATCCTCTCGGGGTGCCTGGTCCCCTCTCCCGACAAGGGGAGAGGGCTAGGGTGAGGGTACTCCGGGGCGGGGCCTGGGGGATGCGCGATGGGTCATGCAAGGGTTTCTGCAAGGGGAAAGGGATAGCGTGAGGGCCCTCGGCTGGGTTGACATGCGGGGGTGAGTGCCGCCCGCCAACGTGCTAACCTAACCCGCCATGAGCACAACATCCGCAAGAACAGCAGACCTCATCGTTATCGGCGCGGGCAACGCAGCCCTCTGCGCCGCGCTCGCCGCTCGCGAAGCCGGATGCAGTGTCGTCGTCCTCGAGAAGGCCCCGGAGCCGATGCGCGGCGGCAACACCTACTTCACCGGCGGCGCCATCCGCTTCGCCTACAAGGGCATCGACGAGGTCGTACAGGTCGTGCCCGACCTCTCGCCGGCCGAGCTCGACGTGATGGAGGTCGGCTCTTACACCGAGGCCAAGTACTTCGAGGACCTCATGCGCGTCACCGAGGGTCTCTCCGATCAGGAGATGGCCGACACCCTCGTGCGTCAATCGTTCCCCACCATGAAGTGGATGTATGAGCAGGGCGTGCGCTTCGTCCCGTCCTGGACACACCAGGCGTTCAAGGTGGAGGGCAAGTTCCGCTTCTGGGGCGGCCTCTGCCTGCAGGCTGTCGGAGGCGGGAAGGGCCTCTCCGACCAGCTCTTCGAGATCGCCATCGAGCGCGGCGTCGACGTGCGCTACGATCACACCGCGATGCGCTTGGAGCAGGACGAAGCCGGGCGCGTGAACGGCGTCACCGTGCGCACGCCGGACGGACGGCAGACGCTCACCGGCGACGCCGTCGTGCTCGCGTGCGGCGGCTTCGAGGCCAACCCGGAGATGCGCGCGCGCTACCTCGGCCCCGGCTGGGAGCTCGCCAAGGTGCGCGGCGTCCGCTACAACACCGGCGACGGCCACAAGATGGCATTCGACGTCGGCGCG
>JAPOOH010000558.1 GCA_026713505.1 Chloroflexota bacterium
CATCAGCGGCACGCCGTAAATCTGCGTCGTGCGCACGTGGCCGGTCACAATGTCGTACAAATCGGGCGTGATGCCGAAGGAGACCGGCAGTCCCTCGGCCTCCTCGACGATCTGCATGATCTCTTCGTGCGAATTGGATTGTAAGGCGATGAGTACGGCCTCAATGCCCTCGGCCGCGAGTATAGTTCGCAGATCGCCTACTTCGCCGAGTACGGGCAGGCCATCAATGGCCCTGCGCACTTTCTCGCCGCGCGCCCGGACAAAGCCCACGACCTCATACCCTTGAGCCGGTGCCGCGCGCAACGCGCGCAACAGCCGAAGGCCGCGCGCATCCACGCCCACGATGGCCGTGCGCCGGAGGCCAATGCCGCGCAGTAAGAGCTGCCGCTCAAAGCTGCGCACCAGCACCCGCCCACCCGCCACCAGCGCGACCATGCCCAGCCAGTAGAACAAGACCAACAACCGAGTGAGGCGGATGTCGCGGTCAAAGGTCGCGACCATGGCCAGCAAGATCCCCAAGGTAACGACCTTGACGACCTCGTATATTTCGTCGAAGCGCGAGCTAGACAGCGAGGATTGGTAGAAGCCAAAGAACAAAAACAGCAGCAGCCAGCAGCCGCTTATCAGCGGCAACACGTCCGAGTAATAGCCCAGCGCATACCAAAAAGTCGGCCCGTCCACAGCGTTTGGATAGAGCCGCTCGTAGTTGTGGCGGACGGCCTCCAGCGCGCCACCGGCCAACTTCATCCACAAAAAGAACACCGACGCCAAACTAACGGCGGCAGTGTCGCTCAACAGCAGCAGGACAACGCGTTTCAGGCGCGACATAAACGCTCTACCTCGTGGGTTGCCAGACGCGGTGGCGGCGACCCATTAGGAAGCTCAGCAGCCCCAGCAAGGTGCCCAAATTGGTGGCGGTAAAATAAGTCGGCACGTAGAAGAGCCAATACCGCCCAAGCCGCTCCGGCAGCAAGAGGCCCAAGGCGGCTAAACCGTAGAAAGCCACTTGCAGCGCCAGCAAGAGGCCGTAGTACTCGCTCTCGGCCAACGGGATATTGACTGCGAGCACTACCAACAGCCACACCGGCACGAGCCAGCGGAGCAGCTTGTGGGAAAACATTTGAAAAGCAAAAAAAAAGTGCGCGAACGGATTGAGTACGCCGGCCTCGGTCCACAGCCCGTAGAGCGAGCGCGAGACAATGCGGCGGCGGCGGCGGAACTCGTCGCCAAAGCGGACACTACTGTACTCGGTGGCCACGGCCGTTGGCTCGTATGCGATGCGAAAGCCGCGCCGCCATGCGTGCAGAGGCGCGACAAAGTCGCTAATAACGTCGCCGCGCAACTCGACGAACAGCTCGCGTCGAAGCGCGTAGATCGCCCCATTGGCACCCAGCGCAGAGCTGAGCAGGCTCTCTCGGCGCTTGAGAAACTGCTCGTAGCGCCAGTACAGGCCTTCGCCCTTGCCCGCGCCTTGCTCGTCTGGATTAGCGTATTGCAACTCGCCGCAGACGCAGCCGATCCGCTCGTCGGCAAAGGGTGCCAGCAGCCGCTTGAGCGCGCTGGGCGCGTACATGCTGTTGGCGTCGGAGAACGCGACAAACTGCCCTC
>JAPOOH010000040.1 GCA_026713505.1 Chloroflexota bacterium
ACTTGACCTCGAAGACGCCGTCGCCGATGTGGAGGATGGAGATGTCGAAAGTGCCGCCGCCGAGGTCGTAGACGGCGATGACCTCGTCCTGGTGCTTGTCGAGCCCGTAGGCAAGTGCCGCCGCGGTGGGCTCGTTGATGATGCGCAGCACCTCCAACCCCGCGATAGTCCCGGCGTCCTTGGTCGCCTGTCGCTGGCTGTCGTTGAAGTAGGCAGGCACCGTGATGACGGCCTGGTTCACCGGCTCCCCCAGCTTCGCCTCCGCGTCGGCTTTCAGTTTCTGGAGCACCATCGCTGAGACTTCCGGCGGCGAGTAGTCGCGGTCGTTCATCACGACGGCGGCGTCGCCGCCGTTGCCGGCCTTGGTGACGTAGCCGAGCGTCTTGCGCTCCTGTTCCGTCTCGCTGAACTTGCGGCCGATGAGCCGCTTCACGGAGTAAACGGTGTTGGTGGGGTTGGTCACCGACTGGCGCTTGGCGACCATGCCGACGTATCGCTCGCCGTTCTTGGGGTTGACGGCGACGACGGACGGTGTCGTGCGCCCGCCCTCCGTGTTCTCGAGCACGAGCGGCTCGCCCGCGTCCATGACGGCCATCGCCGAGTTGGTCGTTCCGAGGTCTATTCCTATTACCTTCGCCATTCCCATCACTCCTTGCAGTGTTACTCGTTCGTTACCGTTGCACCAGCAGCGCCCTGGGAGACGACGACCTGCGCGGCACGCAGTACGCGGTCCCTGCTGCGGTAGCCTGCGCTGAAGGTCGCGAGGACGGTGCCGGCCGGGTGTTCGTCGCTGGGCTGGGAGGCGAGCGCCTCCTGCTCGACGGGGTCGAACGGGTCGCCCGGGACGGGTTCGAACCGGGTTACGCCCTCCGACTCGAGCAGCGCGTTCATATTCTGGGAGACGAGCCGCAGTCCGCTGCTCCAGCTTTCCGGCGCGTCGTCCGGGAGGGACTCCACTGCTCGCTGCAGGTCATCGACGATGGGGAGCAGTTTGCTCACTATGCCGTTCGATGCGCTGCGCGCGAGCGTCCAGCGCTCCTCCTCCGCCCTGCGCTTGTAGTTGACCAGATCGGCCTGCACGCGCTGGGCAATCGCCTTCATCTCGTCCCGCTCGCGCTCCAGCAGCGCGATGGGGTCTTCCGGGGTTCCTTCAGAGGTATCTGCCGGCTGTCCCGGGCCGGTCTGTTCGTGCTCTTCGTTCGTGACCATGGTGTCCCTTACTGCCCCCCCGGCCTCCGTGGGGTCTGCCTGCCCGTGCCGAGAAACATCTCCATGATGTCCTGCATCGCCTGCTCGAACGGTCTGGCGACGCGCGCGGGCCGTGCCACGGGGGCCTGCGACGCTTCCATCGCCGAGGAGAGGCGGTCGAATACGGCCATCGCCATCTCGACGCCGGCGAGGTTGAGCCGCATCTCGTCGACGAGGTGCTTGATCATCCGCAGCTTCGCGATATCGCGCTCCGAGTAGAGCCGCAGCATCCCGACTGTGCGCGACGGTCGCACGAGGCCCACGCGCTCGTACTTGCGGAGCGTCTGCGGGTGCATGCGGAGGATGCGCGCGGCCACGCTGATGATGTACAGCCCTTCCTCTTCCACGAATGTGCCCTGCGGTCTGTTCGCCGGGGCCGGTGCCTGCCGAGCGGGCGGCCCGGCGCGCTGCTCGCTGCCGGGCACCCGGAAGGGCGGCATACTCTGGCCTCTTGCTGTCGGTCTGCGTTGCTGCTGCATGTCTGCTTCCTCAGCTACCCCCCTCCCTCTACGAGGGAAGAAGGGCTGGGATGAGGATACTCGAGTTCCCCTCGCTGCCACTACACCGTATGATATGGATTGACACGAGTTATGTCAACTCTTATCATGCCGACAGCGCGACGGGAAACGCCGCGCGGATGGATGAAACCGAAGCCGCCGCACCGGCGTAGTAACTGTATGAAAGGTGCGTGGGAAGGAGGACCGCAATGATTCTCTTCAAAGCCTGCAAGCGGTGCAACGGGGACATGTACGACGCAGTTGACATCTACGGCCCCTACTGGGAGTGCATCCAGTGCGGCCACATGATCGACCTGCCGGACGAGCGACTCGCGAAGGCCGAGGCAGAGGGGCGCGCTCTCAGGGCAGCCAGGAAGGCAGCCAGGACGCAGGCGCCGGCCAAGGTCCCGGTCCCTGTCAAAGTGGCGGCCTGATCTCCTACAACCGCTCTCGCGGCATACAGCGGACTCCGCGCCCCGTCTCTCCAACGAGAGGCGGGGCGGTCGCTTACCCTCGAACATCGCCGTCCGTCCTCGCCACTGTGGGGAACGGCGGGCCGAAATGCGCGCCGTCGGCGGCGAGCCAGCCGTTCACGTCGGTTATCAGCCGCTGGGCGTCGACGCCCGCATAGGCGGGGGCGAACACCCGCAGGATGCGTACCGCCTCGGCCAGCTGGCTGCGCATCCCTCGCTCGTTCCGGCGCAGCGCGTGCGCGTAGCCCGCGCCGAGCTTCGTGAGGGCCAGCAGGAAGAGCCGCTCGGGGTAGAGCGTATCCTTCCAGAGTTCTTCCCACGTCTCGTGGCTCTGACGGAACTGCCCCTCGTTGAACTCGGCGACGCCGCGCTGCAGAGATACGGAGCGCCCCAGGGTCGCGCCATCGCCGACATCGCCCGTGCCTGCGACGTACGCGAGCCACTGGCCGTCGACGAGGCGTCGAGCGCCGTGGGGGAAATGCTGGGGGGGTCGTGTGAGCGGCCGCTGCGCCATCAGGCCGGATCGCCTGCGGCAGACGGGTCCTCGTAGTAGTCGTACGGGCTCTCGCCCTCGAGCGACTGGTACTTGGAGGCGCACTTCACGAAGACGCGGTCCGTCATGAACACCCCTCCGGACTCGTAGGTGCCCTCGAGCACGATCTCAGAGTGCGGATTGAAGAAGAGGTCCGGCAGCACTCCGTCGAATGTCGCGTCGATCTGCGCGCCGTTCTCGTGCAGCTGGAACGTGGCGATGGTGTTCTCCGTGCTTTCGCGGTTGAAACTGTCCTCGACGAGCGCGCCCTTCACCTTGACCGACTCCCCGGCCGCAGGGCCCCGGGCGACCAACTCGTCCACCGTGAGGTAGAACGAGGTTGCGGCCTGGAAGGCGGTGAAGCCAAAGTAGCCGAACGCGGCGAGAAGCACGATGCCGACGAAGATGAGCTTGCGCTGCTTCGTGAGGAACGACGGGGCTGCGGCGGCCCCGATGGGCGTTGCGGGTTGTTCTGCGGGGGTGTACTGCATGGGTTTGCACCAGAGTCTGTGAACGACTTCACATTGTAGCAGAATCCCCGCTCCTTCCGAGGAGCGGGGACTCGTAACTGCTGCGCTTCAGAGCGCCATCCGGGGATAGCGGACCCTCACGCCCGGGCGGGGATGAACTCGTGCATGCGGGAGCGGAGGCCGCGCTTGGAAAGCTCGCTCTCGAAGAGCGCGTGGATGCGCGGGTCCTCGTCTTCGTACTCGATCTGCATCCCGCCGGCCTTCTCTGACTTGTCCATGTTCTCGTAGCTCCACATCTTGGACTCGAGGACCGGGTAGCGGGCGCCGCCGAAGTCGAAGACCAGGTAGCGGGACTGCCCCTGCGAGACGTTGAAGTGCTGGTGGTAGGTCGGGCCGTCC
>JAPOOH010000041.1 GCA_026713505.1 Chloroflexota bacterium
CCGCCTCGTCCGCCAACATGATGAAGAAGTCCGGCGGCGCGCCCGACGGAGCGAAGGCGGAGGTCACCGCATCCAGTACCTGCGCCTCGGTCACCTTCTCCCCCGTGATGTTCGTGACGCCCTTGCCCTTCTGCACGAACGCGAACGTCGGTGTGTTCCCCACCCAGCCGTTCACCCGCACGATGTCGTTGATGTCGTAGCGGTAGAGGCCGTCGCCCGTCGTGACGAACACGTAATACTCGCGCCCGTCCTCCAGCTCGTCGAGGCCGAGGAACTCGCCCGCGTCCCCCTCCCATGCGTCGCGCTCAGCGAACTCGAAGAACGTCCCGAGCAGCGTCGGCAGGCACGCGTTCCGCCGGGCGTCGACGTTCAGCGTCCCCCTGAACTCGCTCGACGAGTAACCCCACTCGATGATCTGCACGCCCTCCGGCAGCAGCGGCGACAGGTTGCCGAGCGCGATGCCGCAGCTCCCGCCCGTCCACGTCACGATGCCGCGCAGGCCCGGCCAGATGTCGGCGTACGTCAGCCGGCCTGCCGCGCTCAGGTGTCGCTCCAACTCCCGCGCACGCTCCGGTCGAGGCGTCAGCGGCAGGCCGGACGCCTCGCCGGGCAGCCGCCCCGTCGCGATCGCGCCGAGCACGGCGTCTGGATCGGCATGCACGACCGACAGCAGCCGCAGGAACGTCGACGGGTTCGCCGTCGCCGCGCTGGTCACGCCAGACTCCGCGAGGCCGTAGGCCGCCATCGCCAGGTAGCGCGAGTCATAGTCCTCGATGTCGGACACCTCCGCGGGCAACACGTAGCGCGACTGCACGAAGCGCGACTGGTTGCGGTACAGCAGGCCGGACGCGGAGCCGAACGGCGTCCCTCCGTCCATGTGCCCTTCGACAGCCGCCCCACTCACGGCGAACACCTTGCCCTCCAGCACGGCGGAGTCGCGCGCCCACACATAAGCGGAAAGGCGCTGGTCCCGCTTCATCTGAGCAAGGCCAGATGCCGTCACGGGGATATTCTTCGGCGCGCCCACCGTCCCGCTCGTGCGGTGGTAGTACACCGGCTGTTCCGGTGTCAGGCAGCGCTCGCCGGTCAGCTCCTGCCGTTCGACCGCCTCGCGCAGGTCCTCGTACGTCAGCACCGGCACGGCACGGCGGTAGTCGTCAACGCTCCCGACCCCCGCGAGCCCGTGTTCCCGACCGAACTCCGTCTCCGCGTTCGAGGCCAGGATGCGGCGCAGCACCGTCTCTTGCGTCGCGCGGGGCGACTCGGCGGCGCGCATCATCCGCTTGTAGCGCCGCGCCTGTGTCGCGCCCAGCGCCGCTTTGAACAGCTTGTAGGTGAGATTGCTCATCGCTCCAGCCCTGGAATGAACGGCGTCCGCATCTGTGCGAGGAAGCCCGGCGGGTACTCGCGATTGTGCAGTCCCAGTATGCCTACTTCGCGGTCCTTCGGGAGGAACCGCGTACCGAACAGCACGTCCCAGACGATGAGGTTGTTGCCGAAGTTGTTGTCTGATTCCACTGTAACCTCCGAGTGGTGCCAGCGGTGCAGCTCCGGCCCGCTCACCACGTAGTTGAGCGGCCCCAGCCGCACCCGGCAGTTGGAATGCTGGAAGAAGCCGTTGAGCGCGTAGAAGACGAAGTACGCCGCGAGCACCTCCGGCGGCACGCCCACCAGCGCGAACGGCAAAGTGTCCACCGTGTACTGGATGGACTTCTCGATGGGGTGGAAACGCCCCACGTTCAACCAGTACAGCCGGTGCGGCGAGTGGTGCACCGCGTGCAACCGCCACATCGGCCTGAAGCGGTGGAACGCCCGGTGCAGCCAGTAACGCGGGAAGTCCGCCGCCGCGATCATCAGGACGACCTGCGCCGCGACCGGGAAGTCGTGGGGCCACAGCCCGTCGACCGCCAGCCCGCCCGCGTCCAGCAGCTCTGCGAACGTGACCACGACCGTCACCGCGAACAACAGCGGCAGCACCGCCTGCACAGCCGCGAGGAACATCGCGTCGGCACGGACGTCGCTCATCGACGGGTGCCACCCCCTGCGGTACGGCAGCCGCGCCTCGTGCAGCGTCACGAGCGCTGCCCCGGTGATGACCGCGGTCCACGACGCTGCCGTCACCTGCCAGCCGAGCCCCACCAGCGCCGAGTAAACCGCGAGCCCTATCGCCAGCACCGTTGGGTACGAGCAGACGACGACGAGGCGGGTGAAGGTCGTTTCCGCGGTCGTGCCGCTCACGCCGCGCCTCCGCTCTCCCGGCCCGCGCTGTAGACGTAGTGGCCGAACAGCAGCACGAACGCCGCGAGTACCAGGTGAAAGAGCGCGGGCAGGCTCCCGGCGAACCATTCGACCTCCGAAAGGAACGTGAGCCCCGCGAGCAGCCGGAACGCCATCGCTCCGAAGTACGCCCCGCCGAGCACGAAGCACGCGCGGTGCTTCCACGACGCGGGCCGGACCGACCGGGACCGCACCACCATGAGCGCCCTCGCCAACAGCGCGACGATGAGCGCCTGCGACCCCAGCAGCACCGGGTACGGCAGCCCCGACCCCTGCCACGCGTCGAACGCTGGCAGGAACGGCACAGGGCCCGCCCACTGCACCGCCTGCGCCAGCACGCGCAGCGCGAACAACGCCGCGAGCGTGAGCATCCACGGCAGGTAACGTTGATGGAGGGACGTGGCGTCGTTCATCGTGGGCAGCCGGAGGTTCCGGGAGCCAGTCTACGGGGGTGAAAGAGTGGCGCGCTAGGTGGGACTCGAACCCACGACCTCATCCTCCGCAGGGATGCGCTCTATCCTGACTGAGCTACTAGCCCGCGCTCTGTACGCCGGCCCTGGGGCCGACCGTCATCCATTCATAGTTGGTGCCGAGGGCGAGATTTGAACTCGCACGCCCGTAAGGACACTGCGCCCTGAACACAGCGCGTCTGCCGTTCCGCCACCTCGGCACACCCCTACGCAGTAGGGGCCCCCACCACAGTGGTGGGCGATACAGGACTTGA
>JAPOOH010000042.1 GCA_026713505.1 Chloroflexota bacterium
CCACGGCCGTATTCGTTGATGCACTCGGAGAAACCGGACAAGATCGTGCACTGGTTCTGCGAGGCGAACAACAACGCCATCGCGCTGGCGGTGCAGAACGAGCCCGACCGCTTCAGGGGGGTCGCGGGACTGCCGCAGTGCGACGGAACGCCGGTCACCGACACGTTCGAGGAGATCGACCGCTGCATCAACGACCTGGACTTCATCGGCATCATGATCAATCCGGACCCGAGCGAGGGGCAGCACACCACGCCGACGATGGGAGACGAGTACTGGTACCCGCTCTACGAGAAGATGGAGAAGGAGGACATACCGGCGCTGATCCACCCGGCAAGCTGCAAGGACCTGCGCGAGTCGTTCCACAACCACTTCATCACGGAGGAGAGCATCGCCATCCTGTCGCTGGCCCAGTCCACGGTGTTCGACGACTTTCCGAACCTGAAGATCATCATGAGCCACGGCGGCGGCTCGATCCCCTACCAGATAGGACGCTGGCGGGCCCGGATGCGCGGCGCGAACGGGGAGGAAACGTTCGACCGCCACGTGCGGAACCTCTACTACGACACCTGCCTCTACAACGTGGAGTCGCTTGAACTGCTGTTCAAGATAGTGGGGACGGACCGCTGCCTGTTCGGCACCGAGCGTCCGGGCGCAGGGTCGGCCAACAACCCGCGGACCGGCGAATGGTACGACGACACCAAGCCCCTGATCGACGACATCGAGTTCCTGTCGGACGAGGACCGGGGCGCCATCTACGAAGGCAACGCCCGGGGGGTGTACGGCAAGCGGTTCTCGTAGCGGGCCCGCGCTCCTACGTCAGCTAACGGGGCTTCCGCTTGCTCCGCACGTAGCGCGCGAATTCGCGCACCTGCTCCCACTCGTCCGCATCGAGGTCGCCCACCTCGTAGAGCCGCGCGAGGTCGGACTCCTTGATAGGAGTCTCGTACTCTTCCTCGGTCAGGTGCCCTGCGAGCACCAGCAGCCGGCCCAGCGGTGCGCCCATCGCCTCGGCGACCTTCCGCAGCGTGACGGGGGTCGGTATCGTCCCGTGGTTGAAGAGCACGCTGAGCGATGCGTGCGGCACTCCGGCACGCCGAGCAAGCGCGAGTTGCGAGACTTCGCGCTCCGTGAGCCATCGCCTGATGTATGAGGCCAGCGTGTCGCCTGGTTCCAGTGTTGTCATGGTGGGATTCTACATAACCGGCGCAAGTCGTGAAGCCTCCCATCAGATGGCGGCGGGTGGACCGCGCCCTGCGACTAACGCACTGGCGACACCAGCCCGTTGCGACGCCGACAATTCCTGCGTCATCATGTCATGACCAAGACGCAGCGCTGACGGCCATTGCGTCAGCAAGGAGGAAGGCACGATGGCGAAACCGGTTGTCCATGAATACGTCCGTTGTCCGCGGTGCGCGGCGCGCGGGATGCGCGAGTTGACCAGTCTCCCGGAAGAGGGGCACCCCATCTTCATGTGCCCGTTCTGCAGACACACCTGGTGCGAGCGGGGACGCAGGGGCAGGTCTCACGGCGCACTGCTGCATTTTGGCGATACACGGTCCCCGTCCTTCTCGATGGGAATGCGGGAGGATATCCGATGAAGAGAGCGCTTTCGGAACTCGTCATCGTGTTCGCCGCACTGGGCGCGCTGCCGTTCGGACCGCTGCTCGCCGCGAGCCACACGGGACTCGCGTGGGAGGCACTCGCCCTGGCTGCAGCGTGGGCGCTCAGCTGGTACGTCTGGCTCGCCTCACGCCTTCGCAGGGAGTGAACCCCGGCGCGGAGCGAGCGCGCAGGTCTCCTTGACCGGCGTGTCCCTCGCTGCTAGCCTGTCACACAAGTCCGTAACTGCAAGGAGCAGACGCATGACGAACACGATTCCCAACGGTGGCGCGGCAGGCACGGAAACCGACGAGCCCGTCATCACCATTACCGACCTCGCGGCTGAGAAGCTGGCCGAGGTCCTCGCGGAGGAAGGGCAGCCCGACGCCGCGCTGCGCGTCATCGTCGTCCCCAACGGGCACGGCGCCCAGTACATGCTCTCGCTCGAGGACACGCTGGCCGAGGACGACCTCGTCCTGTTCGACTCCGGCGTCCGCGTCATCGCGGACGAGGACAGCGCTCCGCTCCTGCAGGGCGCGTCCATCGACTACTCGGAGGGGCTGATGCGCAGCGGGTTCGTTATCGAGAACCCGAACATCGCGACGAGCGGCGGATGCGGGTGTGGCAGCGGCGGGTGCGGATGCGGCTCCGGCGGATGCGGGTGCGGCAGCCAATAGACCCTGACCATCAACCAGATACACAGAAGCGCCCCGGCTACAGCCGGGGCGCTTTCACGTTGCCTTGACTGTCTGGAGCGCCGGTCAGTCCAGCGACCATACAGAGAACGCCTCATAACCGACCGACTGCCCCGGTGTCCGGGTCTCTTCGGAGAAGCCGGACGCGACGGAAATGCCGCCCTCCGTTTCGCCCTCTCCCAGCTCCAGCTCCTGCGCCAGGACGCCGTTCACGTAGAACAGGCCCACGTCGCCGATCGCGAGCAGCACCAGGGAGTTCTGCTCGCCGGCGCCGGTATTCAGTCGCAGGTTGCCGGACCTCTTGAACGCAGGTTGCCTCCCGCCCGTCCCCAGCAGGTGGTTCCACTTCTGGTCACTGCCCACATACACGGCGCTCAGGACGGTCCGCCCGGACTCCCTGAAGATGAACCCGTAGTCCCACGGTCCAGCATCGGCGGCCGGGTTCGTGAACGTCGCGACCGCCATGAAGTCGCCTGACTCCGGGCCGATGCTGGACATGCTGACCATGCCGTCGTCGGCCTGCTCCAGCGCACCTGAGTCTGTACCCAGCAGCTGCGGTTCAGACACCGAGAAGGCCAGGAAGCGCGTCGTCTGTCCCGGCTCCTTGTTGTCGGCGTGGTAGCCCGTGATCACGGAGACGTCTCCCACGGCCGGGCCGACGCCCAGGTCCAGTATCGCTACCGCGGTGCCATTGATGAAGAGCCAGCCCTGGGAGCCGATCGCGGTAAGGCGCAGCGTGTTCATGCCGCCAGTGTCCGGCCACAGGCCGGACGCCCTGCCGCTCTCCAGCAGTCGTCCTTCGCCCGCCCCCCGGCGAAGGTAGTGGAACCACATGGGCGCACCGTCGTTGCTGTTCTCGACCACGAGCGCGTGGTAGTTGAACTGTCCCGCATCCCGGAAGAGGAAGCCGTAGTCCCAGCCGCTCAGCACGGCGGGGTACGGGTTGTTGAACGTTGCCGTGGCGATGAAGTCGCCGGCAGAGACGTCGGCTCCGAACTCCACGATGAACTCGTCGTCGCTGTGGGGCAGTTCGCCGTTCACCGGACCGAACGATACGGGCTCTTCAGGCCCCGGGACGCGCTCTTCTTCGGGAGGCTCCACGCGGGCCCCCGCCTTCAGCGCGGACAGGACCGACCGCACCGTCTCCGAACTCACCGCAAACCCGTCGCCCTCAACCGCCACTCCCGAACCCGATTCCCGGACGGCGAACGCAGTGATGCCCGCGACCACGCCATCCGCCGTGATGAGCGCTCCGCCGGCGTTGCCCACGCTGAGCGGTGCGTCGGTCAGCAACTCCCAACGCTGCAGGAGTTCGTTGTAGTTCACGTCGGACACGACGCCGCTCGTCAGCACGGCCGAGTCGCTGTCCAGCGGGTAGCCGAGCGCGAACACGGCCGTTCCCCTCGTGGCCGTCGTATCGCTCAGCACAGCCGCCTCGAACGTCTCAGAGCAGCAGATACTCAACGCGGCGAGATCCCTCGCGCTATCCGTGCCGAGCACGGTCGCCTCGTACGACCTGCCGTTGTGGGCCGTGACGCGGATGGCGCCGGGGTCGTCGCCCACAACGTGGTCGTTGGTGACCACCACCGCCTTGCCCAGCGCATCCGCTTCCACGATGACGCCGGAACCGGCGGCGGCGTCCGTACTCACCTTGACGACGCTCGGACGCGCGAGCGCGGCGAGCGCTTCGAGGTCCACGGGCTCCGCCGTTGGTGTCGCCGTTTCCTCCGGGGTCGGCGCCGCCGTCGGAGGTGCGGTTGGCGTCGTAGTCGGGGGCGGCGTCGGCGTCGGGTCGGGCGCTGAGGTTGGAGCCGGCGTGGGCGTCGGCACGGGCGTCGGCGTGGCCGGCGCAGGCGTCGGCGTGGCCGTGGGGTCGGGAGTCGGCGTGGGGGTTGCCGCAGCCGGGGTCGGTGTCGGCTCCGGGCCTTCGTCGCCGAGCTCGAAATAGACGTAAGCCGCGCCCCCGGCAGCAGCCGCTAGCGCCGTGACGATCAGGAGTACGATGAGCGTACGGCATTTCCTGCGGAAGAACCCTCGCCTGCGGCCCCCGCCACCCCAGACTATGCCTCCGCCGCCGTTCCCGCCCCTGCCGCCTTCGTGGGCCAACAGCGCCTGGAGGCGGGATTCCTCGAACGCCCTCGCGCGCTCGATGTCCTCCCGGCGCCTCTGGTTGAGCGCCTCTATCTCCGGCTGGCGGCGCGCGACCTGCTCTATCTCCCGGCGCATCTCCGAGCGGCGGCGATACTCCGCCAACTGCTCTTCCTCCACCCGCCTACGGTCGATGGTGAACGTCTCGTGGTCCAGGTACCCGGAGCCGTGGCAGAGCGAGCAGCGCTCCGTGCCCCCACCCGCGCGCTCGGACGTTCCCTGTCCCCGGCCGTCACAGGTGCTGCAGACGCCGCCGTCCACGAACCGGACCTCGTGGTCCCGGAGCTGGCGCTGCACCAGGTGCCTGCCGCAGAGCGGGGTCATGCCCCGGATGGCGTACCCTACCGCGAAGTCCTCGCACTCCGGCTCGACGCAGGGGGCCCGCTCGTCGCTGTGGACATGGGCTGCCCAGAGCGGAGGAGGGAACTCCCTCCTGCATTGGCGGCAGGTGATGATTGGCAGTCCGCCTGATGTCATAGCTTCTCAGGTCTCCTGTGTTCCGGGCGCGCGCCACAGGATCTGCGGTACATAAGACTACCACGCCACCGCTACCGCTGGCGGAGACTGCCTCTTCAGAGCCCTTCCGGACGCCTAGCGCGCAGGTTGGGTTACGGATGTTCAACAAATGCTAGTCAAGTGACCAGGCCGCACAATCGTCGTAGCTGGTGTTGTACCCGGGTGTCTCGTTCCCCTCATAGAAGCCCGTGCCCACTGCGATTGCGCCGCTCGCCGTATGGCCGCTGAGGTCCAGCTCCGCCACTTGCACTCCATTAACGTGCAGCACGCCTGCGCCGCCCACTGCGAGCAGGAAGAGGGCATTCTGTCCGTTTGCACCGAGGTTCAGTGTCGCCCGACCCGACGTTTCGTATACCGGTTCGGTGCTCCCTCGGCGGAGGAAGTGCATCCACCAGCCATCGCTATCTACCGTCGCAGCATGGAATGTACTGGAACCCGTACTGCGGAACATGAACCCATAGTCCCAATCCCCAACACGTCCCTCGTAGGGATTAACAAACGTCGCAGCGACGATGAAATCACGCTCGTTCGTAGGCAACTCTTCCCACTTGATGAGGCCGTCGTCGTTGTGCTCCAGCTCACCGGAACAGTTGCCGATGAACCACGGTTCGCTGACGGCAAAGCCCGTGAAACGCGCGGAACGCCCGTCAATCTCATTGCCCTCGTGGTAGCCGGTTATCACGGCAACGTCTCCCTCGGCATCGCCGCCGCTCAGGTCAAGTGCCGCAGCTAGCCGGTCGTTGATAAAGAACCAACCCAGATCGCCGGCAGCGACGAGGCGCAATTCGTTGGACCTCCCCACACCCACTAACAGGGAAGACGCCCTGCCCTGCGCAATAGGGTCTGAGTCCCGGTCGGCGCTCCCCTCACGCAGGTAGTGCAGCCACCGTCCCTCGCTGGTTACAACTACCGCATGGAAGCTGGCCTCCTCTCCCGCGCGAAAAGTAAACCCATAGTCCCACTCGCCCACGGAGCTTGCGTACGGGTTCTGGAACGTGACGCGCGCGGTGAGATCATTCAGGTACACACCCGCGCGGTGCTGCTCGATATACTCGTCGTTGTCGTGCGGCAGCGCGCCGTCCTGTGGCCCATAACTGCGGGTGGAGTTGCGCCCGGGAGTTGGTGTTGCTCTTGGCCGTGGCGTCGGGGTTGCGATAGACGAGCTCTGCCCCTGTTTCAGCACCGCCAATACACCGCGCACTGATTCAGCTGCGACAGCAAAGCCGAACCCTTCCACAGACACCTCACTTTCCGACTCCCTCACCACAAACGTGTTGATTCCGACAACATTGCCGTCCATGTTGAAGAGTGGCCCGCCGCTGTTGCCTGGGTTTATCGGCGCGTCCGTCTGCACCATCCATGCGTTTTGGGGTGAGTGCTGAAACACGCGCGAGACGATGCCGCTGGTCAGCACCGAGCTGTCCACTCCCAAGGGATAGCCCATCGCGAACACGTTCGCCCCTTGTCGCACCCGCTGGCCAGCCAGCTCTGCCGCCCGAAACGACGGTGAGCAACAGATGGAGAGCACAGCGAGGTCGCGTACACGATCGACGCCGTGAACCGTGGCATCGAACCAATTGGCATCGTTCACCAGCACGCGAACATGCGATGAGCCTTCTACAACGTGGTGATTGGTGACAATCCACGCTGTAGCGGAAGAGACATCAAAGATGACGCCGGAACCTGAGCCAGACCCGGTTGCGATTTGCACAACGCTCGGGCGCACGCGAGCGGCAAGTTCCTCAAGAGTAACCTGTGTGGCCCCCCGAGGAACTGGGGTTGCTGTCGGGAGTGGACGTGGAGTAGCCGTAGCTGTTGGACGGG
This sequence comes from Chloroflexota bacterium, assembly GCA_026713505.1. GTDB lineage: Bacteria > Chloroflexota > Dehalococcoidia > Lucifugimonadales > Australimonadaceae > Bin16. The sequence goes on from JAPOOH010000042.1 coordinate 6,783, forward strand.
GCCTGGCAGTGGGGCGCGGTGTAGACGTCGGCAGCGGGGTTGCAGTGGCGGGTTTCGGTGTCGCCGTCGGACACACCGGTGTGTTGGGCATGGCCGCAGGCACAGGCGTCGGCGTCGCTACGGGAGGAGCGGGAGTAGGAGGAGGCGTCGCCGCGGGCGGAGCGAGGATGCTCCGGCACTGGGCGACAGGCGCGTGGTTCTGTACAGCCTCGGCGAACAGGCCGCGTTGGTGCCGCAGCCAGATTGTCCAGTTGACGCCTGCCTGTTGGCCGGGGACAACCTCCCGCCCCATCTTATGCGCCTGCACGAGGACTACGGCTATCTCCAGATGCATCTGGAATGCCGCCACACGACGGCACGCATCGCTCAAAGGCAAGCCATCAAGGTTGTCCAGCCCGGCATCGAACACAGTAAGGCTCTCCGCGAGGGCAGCGTCCACCTGCTGGCGACCCCACTCACTCGCCCACTCCCGCCAGACGTCGGAGAGCGGCTGGGGTGGCCACTCGGGAGTTGAGGTAGCGGTAGGAACAGGCGTCGCCGTTGGAGCGGGTGTGGGAGTGGCTTCCACGCATGGAACCTGCGTGGGCGTCTCAGTGGGGACAGGTGAAGGCGATGGTGAAGGTGAAGGAGAGAGAGTTGGCGGTAGCGTTGGCGTTACTCCAGCCTCGGCACGGGCGGTCGGTATCGGTGTTGGCGCCGGTTCGCCCTCCATTTCTTGGGAGGTGTACCAGAAGTACCCGCCCACAACGATTCCCACGATGAGGAGTAGCGCGAGCAGAATCCAGCGACACCCCCGCCCTCTGGACGGATCGCTGTCTACATTGGGGGCAGTCCCCCAACGCTCGCGGTAGTAGTCCCTATCCTGGATGGGCATGGCGTGTGCGTTACCGTTCCCCTACCTCAACGACACCCGCGAGCCGGTGCGGGCCGACTCCACCATCGCGAGGGTAATCTCGACGACGCGCAGGCCGTCGAGGCCGGTGGCGAGCGGTTCGCCGTTGCCCTCGACGGCGGCGTCGAAGGCGCACACCTGCTTCGTGTAGAGCGCGAAGGGGTGCTCCGGGTAGGTCGCATCCTCCGTCAGGGCGTCGGTGCGAACCGCGAGCGCGCCGCCCTGCGTCATCTCGATGCTGGACCGCAGGCCCGCGCGTCCGAGCGTGCCGTAGACCATCACGTCGTTGCTCTCGTAGTCGGGCGTGCGGCGTCCCGTCAGCAGGGTGGCGATGGCGCCGCTGGTGAAGCGAAACGCCAGGGTCACCAGCTCCTCCAGCGGCTTCTCCGGCGTGGCGTCGCTCACGGCGGAGACCTCCGCAACGTCGTCGCTCAGCACGTAGCGAAGCAGGTCCGCGCAGTGCACGCCCGTCGCCATGAACGCGCCCGCGCCGATGAGCGACGGGTCGTCCCACCACGCCTGGAGGCCGGTGCGCGGCGGTGGCGCTTCCTGACCCCGCACGCCCCGGCACCAACTCGCCTGAGCGAACGACACCTGGCCGACGGCGCCGTCGGTCACGAGCGACCGCAGGCGCTGGTGCCCCTCGTGCGCGCGCAGATGGAAACCGACGCCGAGCAGGACGCCGGCGGAGTCGCAGGCCTCGATCATGCGTTGGGCGTCGTCGACGGAGAGGGCCATCGGCTTCTCGACGATGACGTGCTTACCCGCCCCCGCCGCCCGGACGGTCTGCTCCGCGTGCAGGGCGTTCGGCGAAGCGATGTAGACCACGTCCACGGCGGGGTCGCGCAACAGCGCGTCGAGGTCGTCGTAGGCGGTCGCCGCGCCGTGCTTCTGCGCGAACGCCTCTGCGCGCCCGATGTCCCGGCTCATCACGGCGGCGAGCGACGCGTCCTCCGCCTCGTTGATGGCGGGCGCCATCTTGGTGTCCGGGTGTCTCCCTGTGCTGACGATCCCCCAGCCGATGGTCATGCGTGAGCCTCCTACGAATGTGTGGGAGGCAAGGATAGCAGGGGCGGCGATTGAGCCTAGACCGCTCCGCGCAACTTGCGGACGAGCGTCGCGTGGACGGCCTGCAGGTCGGAACCGAGCCGTTCCTTGTCCGCATCGAGGGTGAAGTAGAGTTCCGCGATGGCCGCTTGCAGGTCG
>JAPOOH010000552.1 GCA_026713505.1 Chloroflexota bacterium
GCGGCCCAGCGGCCCAGCGGCCCAGCGGCCCAGCGGCCCAGCGGCCCAGCGGCCCAGCGGCCCAGCGGCCCAGCGGCCCAGCGGCCCAGAGGCCATGACGTGCGCCCGGCGCGAGGCCGGCGCGCGCAGACCGGCTCCCTCCACATCGGCAGACTCCCCGCGCAGGCCTGAGCCGCGCCCCGGGCGCGCCCGCGCCCGCCTCTCCCTCCTCCTCCCCGCCCTCGCGCTGCTGCTCGGCGCGCTGTCGCTGTTCCACGCCGCGCCGGCCGAGGCGGGTCATACATTACCCACACCAACGAACCTCCAGGCGCAGGCCGGAAACGGGCAGGTGACGCTGACCTGGGCAGGCGGCGAAAATCATTGGAATTACGACGTTGCCCACGGAGAGCATCCGAGCGGCACCTTGTCGACGCAATTTGTTATTAGTACGGCTAATCGAACCGTCACGATTACGGGCCTCACGAACGGCACGACCTACCGGTTTCGGGTCAGGGTCAGAGCTACCCAGGGGCATAGCGTGAGTGCCTGGACCGATTTTGTGACGGCGACCCCCTCGGCCCAGCAGGCCACGGCCCCCGCCGCCCCGACGAACCTGTCCGTCACCCCGGGTGACGCGCATCTGACACTGAGATGGACCGCGCCGACGGGCACGCTGACGGGCTACGACGTGCACTACACCTCGGCGCCCGCCACCGGCAACGGCGCGGTCACGAACTCCGCGACGGCCTCGGGCAGCAGCCCCGCCACCGCCTGGGTGGATGCCAACTACAGCTTTACGTCCAACTTCGTTGATATTTTGTCACTGACCAACGGCACCCTCTACCGGGTGCGGGTGCGGGCTAAGAACAGTGGCGGCAACGGCGCCTGGGTGTTCGGGTCGGGCACGCCGGAATTGTTTCTCCAATGGCCAAATGCCACTTTCAGTATGGCCGAAAGTCTTACGCCCGGTGAGCAGATTCGAATCGGCCCGTCCGGCGCCTCTGTCGCCGTCAGCGGCACGCTGACCTATGCGGCCGGCAGCAGCAATCCGGCCAGCCTGGCGGACGACCTGACGAGCGGCTACGCCACGACCTTCTCGGCAGCTGCAAACGCGAATCCGACGACTACACTTGCCGTGCCCGTCAACGACACGGTGAACGAGGAGCACGAGACCTTCACCGTCACGATCAACGCGGGCACGGGCTACACGGTGGGCACGCCCTCCACCCTGACGGTGACGATCATCGACAACGACCCGCCGGCGGCGCCGTCGGGGCTGTCGCTGACGGCGGGGAACGCGAAGCTGACGGCGTCGTGGACCAAGCCGGCGGGTCCGGTGGCGGGCTACCAGCTGCGCTACAAGCAGACTTCTGCGACCGACCAGACCGCCACGACGGCGAACGACCCGTCCACGGGCTGGGTGACGAGCACGCCGTCGGGCACGGGCACGTCGGCGGACATTACGGGACTGACGAACGCGACGGCCTACCACGTGCAGGTGCGGGCGACGGACGGCCAGACCCAGACCGGCAACGGCTACGGCGACTGGTCCGCCTCGCAGTCGGGCACGCCGGCGGTCCCGACCGTGGCCGCCCCCACCAGCCTCCAGGTCTCGGCGGGCAACGCGCAGCTGTCCCTGACCTGGACCGCGCCCACGGGCACGCTGACC
>JAPOOH010000043.1 GCA_026713505.1 Chloroflexota bacterium
CGATCTCGCCGGATCGGCAGCACACGCAGCACCAGACAGTCAGCTTCGCGCCCCTCCCGGCCATTCCGCTGGACTGGAAGACGTTCCGCAAGCGGACGCCCCCACGTGCGAACAGCCATTCGCTGACCCGATGCCGAGAGGACGGGTTGGAGGACGCAGCGGCAAGCCGATCGTTGTCGGCGATGAACGCGCCGACCGCTCCTCCCTTCGATCGCGCCGCCCGCTCCTCAGGATGACATCGAGGATGGAAGCGGCCCTGCCATCATGAACAGGCGTTCTCGACCTTTGAGAAGATGGTCGTCTCGAGGGCGATGGGGTTGTCCTCTGCCTTCGGCTTGGAACACCGCTCGACGGCATGAAAGACCGCGTGGATCTCCTCGGCCGTTTCCTCGTCGGCGCGCACGAGACGCCCGGTCCAGGCCGTGATCTCCTGCGGCGACGACGTGCTGGTCACGAAGCCGATGATGTCGCCCTCGGCCGTGCCGACGAGGATGCGGCTTCGATGCGTCTGCGCAGGGCCGGGATTGGCGGCGGTGTAGGTCCCGGAGACGGCCTCGCCCATCTGGAGGAGGCGAAGTTCCGCGCCTGCTCGGCTCCGCCAGACACCATCGAACATCGTTGCCCAAGCCCGCCGACCGAGCGGCCGCTCGCACGGCCTATCACAAGCGATATAGCAGATTTGATATAACGAAGGCGCGGGCCCGGCAATGCTCGGGCGCGGTCTGTGTCCCGTGAGGCTCTGCGTGCGGCCTCGCTACCAAAGGACTTCGTGCGGATGGAACCGCACGACGTCGCCCGGCACGACCTCGGTCCGGTTATCCTCCAGTTCCACGAGGCCTTCGGTCTCGGTGAGCGATGACAGCATGCCCGCGCCGTCGCGCTGGAACTTCCGGACTTCCCAGGTGCCGTCGGCGTCCCGGGCGAGGCTGACCCTGACGAACTCTCTGCGGCCCGCTCGCTTCCGGTAGGAGAAGGCCGCCCTGGCGTTGAACCCGCGCGGCGGCGCGTAAGCCTCGCCGGCGAGCCGGGCGAGGAGCGGCCGCACGACGAACAACAGGGTGACGTAGACGGCCACCGGGTTGCCGGGCAGGCCCAGGAACGGCTTGCCGTCGATCATGCCCATCGCGACCGGACGCCCCGGCTTGATTCCCAGCCTCCAGAAGACGAGGCGCCCGATGGTCTCGACGGCGGTCTTCACGTGATCCTCGTCACCGGTCGACACGCCGCCCGAAGTCAGGATCACATCGTGCTCGGCGGCCGCCGTCGAGAGCCTCGCCGCGAGCGCCGTCGGATCGTCACGGATGACGCCGAGATCGCTCGCCGCGACGCCCATCCGCCGGAGAAGCGCGAGCAGCAGGACGCGGTTCGAGTCGTAGATCGCGCCTGGTCTCAAGGGCGCCCCCGGCTCGACGAGCTCGTTGCCCGTCGAGAACACGCCGACCCGCAGGGTGCGGCGAACCTTCAACATGCGGGGGCCGCCCGCGGTCGCCAGAGCCAAGTCCTGCGGCCGGAGACGCCGGCCGGCCGCGATGATCGACGAGCCCTTGGCCGCGTCCTCGCCGGCGTCGCGGCTGTTGGCGCCGCGCTTCAGCCCGAGCGGCAAGGACACCCGGCCGTCGGGCAGGACGTGGACGTCCTCCTGCATGAAGACGGTGTCGGCCTCGGCCGGCATCGGGGCCCCGGTGAAGATCCGGGTAGCCGAGCCCACCGCCGACACGCCCTCGGACGACCCGCCGGCCGCGACGACCGCGCCGACCGGCAGCACCGTCGCGTCGGAGGCGCGCAGGTCCGCGAAACGGACCGCGTAGCCGTCGACGGCCGAGTTGGGGAACGGCGGGACGTCGATGGGCGCGACGCAATCCTCGGCCAGGATGCGTCCGTCGGCGTCCTGGACGGGAACATCCTCGGTGCCGACGACCGCTACGAGCCGCTCGCCGAACAGGGCGTGCGCGTCCTCGATGGTCATCAGGGGGCCGCCGAACGCGAAGCAGTCGTCGCTGAGCTGGGCCATCCGGCTAGAGCCTCCCGAGGACGTCTTCGAAGGGAACGGCGACGTCGAGCATCAGCCCCGTCACCGCCTCCGGGTCGTTCAAATCTACGACGGGAATGCCCGAGGCCGGAAATCCGACGTCGCTCGCGATGCCCACGATGGTGGGGTCCAAAGGATGGAGGGGCGGGCGGCCGTTCTCGGCGCGATGGACCTCGAGCTTGGGGATCGGCTCCCGCTTGTAGCCTTCCACGACGATGAGGTCGCAGGGGCTGATCCGCCGCAGGAGCTGAGCCAGGGTCGCTTCCGCCTCGTCCCGCAGCTCGTGGACCTGGGCCCACCGGCGGCCCGACGACACGAGCACCTCGACCGCCCCCGCCCTGCGGTGCTCGTACGAGTCCTTCCCGGGCCAGTCTGTGTCGAAGTCGTGGTGGGCATGCTTGAGGGTCGCCACCTTCACGCCGCGGGCGACGAGCACGGGGATGGCCCGAACCAGCAGGGTGGTCTTGCCAGCCCCGCTCCACCCGGCAAGTCCGATCACGCGCATGCCGGACACCTCTGACCGCCTCCCTCGCGACGTTTCCACTGCCCCGCACGATGTCTCAGAGCAAGCGTCAGCCACGCCGTCGGGGCGCGTGACCCCGCCTCACGCAAATTGAAACGACTTCAAAAACGATATAACACCTCCGCTATAACGGCTGCCATTTGGTATGCCACGAGCGAACGCCACGCCAACGGACCCGAACGGGCACGCCATGCACGACTCCGACCTTCCCTTGATCGCGCAGGCATGAGCATGAGCGACGCATCCTCTGCGGCGGACTGGGCCGCCATCGTGACGGACGCCTACTGCGCCGACGCGAAGCCGCCGCTCACGCAGGAGCTCGCGGACCGCGTTCGCGACGCGCTCGCGGGGACGATCGCTTCCTCGACCGCGGCCGCCTCGAAGTCCCTGATGGACCGCCTCAACGCCCCCCTCCACGC